>JAEDJR010000153.1 GCA_016296235.1 Oscillospiraceae bacterium | reverse complement strand
CGGAGGTGTCCTTCACGTTGATGATGAAGTTGTTGCCGATCTGGGGCATGATGTTCCGCAGGGCCTGGGGCAGAATCACATGGAGCATGGTCTGCACATGGGTCATGCCGATGGCCTTGGCGCCCTCGGTCTGGCCGGGGTCAATGGAAATGATGCCGCCCCGGACGGATTCGGCCATGTAGGCGCCGGTGTTGATGGAGACCACCAGGATGGCAGCGGTCCAGATGCCCCGCAGACCCGCAAACTGTACGGCGTTATCCGTGAAGTAGGGCAGGCCGTAGAAAATGAACACGGCCTGCAGCACCATGGGGGTGCCGCGGAACACTTCCACATAAATCCGGACCAGAACCCGGATCAGGGCCAGGAAAAAACGCTTGATGGGCGGGTCGGTCTTGGCGTGGGGGATGGTGTTCAGCACACCGCAGGCAAAGCCGATGATGCAGCCAATGACCGTGGCAACCACCGCCAGAATCAGCGTGTTGCGGATACCGGTGAGATATTGGCTGCCGTACTTGACGCAGAGCGCAGACACATCGGCAAACAGCTCGGCCAGTTTGTTCATAGGTCTTGTTTCCTTTCTTCACAGTGACGCACAGGCCCCCGCGTCCCAAATGGGGCGCGAGGGCGCCGGGCTGTTTGATGTCAGCCGCCGATGGGCTGCACCGCAATGGCGTCGGCCATCAGGGCATTGAAATCGTCAGCGGTCATGGTGGACAGAACGCTGTCCAGGGCGTCCTTCAGGACACTGTTGCCCTTGCGGATGGAAATGCCGATGTTGACGTCTTCATCGGATACCTCAAAGTCATCGCCGCTGCCGGCAAAGTCCAGCAAGACCAGGTCGTTGTAAGCAACCAGAGCGCCCTGGCCCGTGGGCATATCCGTGCAGACAAAGTCCACAGCGCCGGTCTCCAGGGCCATCAGCATGGCGGGAGCGGACTCGGCAGCGGTCTGGATCTGCGCACCGGCGATCTGGGGCAGGCAGGTGTCATACCAGATGGTGCCCATCTGGCTGGTGCAGGTGCCGGACAGATCGGAGATACCCTTGGCAGAAGCCAGGGGGCTGTCAGCCTTGGTCAGGCAGATGATGGTGGCATACAGGTAGGGGCCGGCGAAGTCGACCTTCTCCATGCGGTCGGCAGTCATGGACTGACCGGCGATGACGGCGTCCACCGTGCCGTTCTGTACGGCAGGCACCAGGGAGTCCCAATCCAGCTGCATGATCTCCAGCTCCCAGCCGTTGGCCTCGCAGAGCTTCTTGGCCATCATAACGTCATAGCCGTTGGCGTAGCTGCCGGGGGCGTTGGAAATCGGCACGGCGCCGTTGGAATCATCGGGCTGGGACCAGTTGTAGGGGGCGTAGGCGCACTCCATGGCGACGGTCAGGACGCCGTCCTCCACACCGGAGCCGGCCTCGGTTTTCTCTTCGGCCTTTTGTTCCTTCTGGCCGCATGCAGCCAGGGTCAGAAGCATGGTCAGGGCCAGGAGCAGAGCTAACATCTTTTTCATTTCGGTTCACCTTTCTCTTCTTTTCAAATAAAAAACTGGACCGCTTCTGCAAGCGGTCCATGGACATTCGGGATTCGGCCTGACGGCCCAATTCGCAGCTGCCATCGATAGCGCTTCACAAAAGATCTGTGACAGTCCGGCAGATCTTCTCTGCCGGCCCAGGGATCCGATCTCAGGCAACCGGATGCCTTCGGCGGTTTTCCCTTTCCCCTGCGGCGGCTGCCTGGCCTTGCCGGAGGATACTGATGAAACCCGCGCCTCTATCTGAGCGATTCAATTTTTCTGTATCCTAACACGGCGGAGCGGTTCTGTCAACCGCTCCGCCGATGATTTGAAAAAGTTTGTAAATATTGTCGAATTCCATGGAAAAGCCGATGAAAAACTGTGCAGATTGTTATTCTTTTCCCAGCTTCATCAGCCAGGCACTGAGCGCAGCCACCAGCGGCACCGTCAGAATGATGCCCATGGAGCCCGCCAGTCCCCGGATGACCTCCATGGCCATGGCGTCCGTGTTGAATATCTGCAGCAGCGGATAGTCATAGACCTGGAACAGCAGCAGCATATTCACCGATGCGCCGGAGAAAGCCAGAATCAGGGTATTGGTCATGGTCCCCATGGCGTCGCGGCCGATATTCATGGCGGAACGGAACAATTCCCGCCGGGGCAGGCCGTGGTTCCGGCACCGAAGCTCCCAACAGGCCGAGGAAATGGACATGGCCACATCCATCACCGCACCTAGAGACGCCACCAGAATGCCGCTGACAAACAGTCCGCTGATATGCAGCTCCGAATCAAAGGAACGCAGCACCAGCTCCTCCGCCTCCGACATATTGAAGCCGTTGAGGGGCGAAATCCGGCAGACTGCCGCGGCAAGCAGGCCCGCCACCGCGACGCCGCCTACACATCCCAGGACGGCACAGAGGGTCTTGCGGCTAAAGCCCGTCAAGAGGAACAGGGACGCCACCGTGGTCAGTGCCACAATGAGGATCGTCACGCCCACAGGCTCTGCTCCCCGCAGGAGCATGGGTACCAGAATGAACCACAGGCATGCCATGGTATAGGCCAGCCCCGCCAGGGCCATGACGCCCTTCCTGCCGCCGATGAGAACCAGCAGCGCCACAAACACCAGGAGCATGCCCCCCAGGGCAATTCCCCGGTCATAGTTGGGGATGGACACCACATAGGGCTCCCCCTGGTCGTCGAGATCCAGGCGGACAATGACGCGGGTGCCCACCTTGGCGTCTACGTTCAGATAGGCATTGAGATAGTTTGCCGTCTCAAAAACCTCGCCCTTGTACGCGCCGGTGATAATCTCCAGCTCCAGGTATTGCTCCCCCAGGCGGCGGCCCTCTGTCCAGCTGTCAGGCTCGGCCCTGTCCAGGAGGACGTCCGTGACCTTTGCCACGGCGAACAGCCGTTTCCGGGCCGCACGGGCCTCCCGTTCCGGCTCCGTCCACTGGAGAATGCAGGCCCAGAGAACCAGAATCAGCAGCAGCGCCACGGAAACGGCAACCTCCAGCAAACGTTTTTTCGATGGATGCTTCATGAAAACGCTCCTTATTGCTCACAAGGGCGGCCATATGGCCGCCCTTGTTGGGTTAATCGCTTCTCAGCCTTCCAGATAGCGGTGAATGATGGCCGCAACCTGAGCGCGGGTTGCATGGTCCGCCGGCATCAGATTGCCGTCTGCGCCGTTAATCAGGCCGGCGCCGCAGGCCCACTGCAGAGCGGAAACGGCGTATTCACTGACCGAGAACACATCGTTGTAGCTGAGGATGTTGGTGTCCTCACCCACGGAGACATCGCGGCCCTTGTACTGGGCATAGCGGTACAGGATGGCAGCCAGCTGCTCCCGGGTCACGGGATCGTTGGGGCCAAACTTATCGTTGCCATAGCCGTTGACAATGTTGTGAGCAGCGGCCCACTCCACGGCATCGGTGTACCACTGGCCTTCGGTCACATCGGTGAAGGTACCGGCGGTACGGGCCTTGGGCGTATTCTCCATGCGGTGGAGGATGGTGACAATCATGCCGCGGGTCAGGTTCTGGCCGGGCGCAAATTCCCGGTCGCTGACGCCCTGCATCAGATTGTTCTCATAGACATACTTGACGTCCTTATAGAACCAGTCGCTCTTGCTCACATCCCGGAAGGGCAGCTCCGCAGGTGCGGCAGGCGTACCGGGATTGATGGGATTGATGGGATCGACAGGATCAATGGGATCGATAGGCTTCTCTCCCTCAGTGCAGACCACATCGGCACGGTTCCGGACACGGATTCTGGGGAAGGGGCCCTCGGGGGCGTTGAAGGTATCGTCATAGGAAGCCAGGCCGGTGACGGTGATGCTGCAGCCGACCTCCAGATTCTCCACGTCCTTGTCCGTGGTGATGTAGCCGTCGATGAACACGCGGGCCACGCTGCCGTCAGCGTCCTTGACCATGATGGTCTGCATCAGACCGTTGGCCAGTTCAAAGCTCACGACGGTACCCTTGAGGGTGATCAGTTGACCCTGGACGGAACGGTCATTGATCTGGGCGGCGGTGACTTCCTTGGGCGTCACAGGCTCTGCATCTTCGATCTTCTGGATGGAAGTGACCTGCAGTTCCATTTCGCCCTGGAAGAAGTCGGTGGTGCCGGTGACGCGGACCTTGTCGCCGATCTTGAAGTTGCCTGCCACAGGGAAGCAGCAGACGCCGCCGGTCTCGTCCTGCACATAGATGCAGTCGAAGAAGGCCGTATCCTTGTCATAGCCGGAGGCATTGGAGGTCACGATGCCCTCGATGGTGTACTTGTAGCCGGCCTCAGTCTGTGCCTGAACCTCGGCGATGGGGGTGATCTGAACCGGGTTGATGAACTGAACCAGATTCTCGCAGATCTTGTAGTTGGAGTAGTTCTTCTCGGCGCCGTTGTCGGAGATGGTGGCCTGCACCTCGAAGTTGGAGAGGAAGGCTGCGCCGGAGACAACGATC
>JAEDJR010000152.1 GCA_016296235.1 Oscillospiraceae bacterium | reverse complement strand
CTGACAGCTCCCCTTACGCAGGGGAGCCTTGGGCGCTCCCGCGCCAGTGCATCACTTCGTCAAAATCCCAGTTTGCCGAACGGATAAAAGGCACCCCGGGCGCTGCAGGCAGGCGGTCTTAAACCGGTTTGGTTTCCTTCGCTTTGATCTTGCAGATCATCTGGGTCATGGTTCCCATGGGACAGAAGGTGCACCAGGTTCTGGGTTTGAACAGTGCCATGACCACCAGGCCGATGAGGGTGGAGGTCAGCATGATGCTGTAGAAGCCGAAGCTGAACTGGGCAATCCAGTCGGACACGGTTCCGGCCGTATAGGCCCAGCCCCAGGGCACCCGGAACAGCCACAGCAGCTTGATTGCTTCCCGCAGACTCCGGGCGCCGGCGGCCACCAGGTAGGTCTGGAACACCATATTGCCGAACATGGTCAGGAAAAACACCAGGAATCCGTAGCGGAACCATTTGGAGGCCAGGAATTTGGGCGCAGGCTTATTCCGGGAGCACTTCATGCACCCGCCCAGCTGCTGCAGCAGCTGACCGCGGCCGCAGTAGCGGTTGCAGAACGCCTTGCCGCCGCCGAACATGGCGATCAACAGCGGTACCAGGAAGTCAATCATGCCCAGCCACGCAAAGAGAATGTTGAACAGGCCCAGAGCAAAATAGATAATCGTCCAGATCCAGAGATAGTCATACCAATGCTTCTGTTTCATTGCGCCTCAACCCTTTCCACCACGGCAATGCAGCCGGCGGGGCAGGTTCCGGCACACTTGCCGCAGCCCACACAGGTTTCTTCCGCCACCCGGGCGAAACAGCCCTTCCACACGGAGATGGCGCTCTTGGGGCAAACCTTGGCACAGGCCCCGCAGGCCACGCAGACCTTCCGGTCCACCTTTGCAATTCGTTTCATCGTTTCGCCCTTCCTTATATTCTGCTCACGGCGAATTTCAGAATCCGCAGGGCGGCCTGTTCCAGCTGCAGGCGGCCGGGCTCGCTGGTGAAGCGCTCGTCGTCGGCCAGGAACATGCCACCAAAGCCCCATTCGTGGATCAGGGCCTGACTCAGCGCCGTGTCCTCGCCGCAGGGCTCGTCGCCCAGCCACTGGGTGGGCAGCAGCACCGCTCTGGCGCTGCGGGCGGCAATGGCGAAGCCCAGGCTGTACAGATCCTGGTAGGCCCGCTGGGTGGCCGGAACCTTGTGCTCCATGGACACGGTGCGCAGCACGGCGGCACCGTATTTGTCGGCACCCCGGGCCATGGCGGCGGCGCACAGGCCGCAGACCACCGGGTCCTCGGACCAGCAGCGGCTGGCATGGTGCTGGCTGGGGCCGCGGAGCACGTCGGCGCCGGGGGCCAGCCACAGATCCACGCCGAATTCCTGCATTTCCCGGCCGATGGCGGCGCCCACGGCGGACACCAGCTCCAGATCCCAGGCGCAGGCCAGAAGGCTGGCCGCCGGGAAGGCGGTGCAGTACTGGTGGCCCGTGACCTGCTCGTCCTCGTCCTTGATATCCCGGGTCAGCAGCAGGCCGTCGGCCCCGGCGGCGATGGTCATGGGCGGGATCCCATAGGCCTCCCGCAGATCGGCGGAGGCGCCCAGGGCGCCGGGAACCGCCGTGGGCCGGAAGCCGAAGTCCAGCACCAAGGCCCGCAGGTCGCTGTTGGACAGGCCGGCCACCAGCTCATAGAAATTGGCGAAGCCGTGCTTCACATCGGCCAGGGTGACGGGATGATCCGCCGGGCGGCAGGGCTGGGGCGCTTTGGGACGGCGGAGCTTGGTCCGGGGCACGTTCCAGCCGGACAGGCGGATGGCGTACTTCCGGGCGGCGGCCCGTTCCTCGTCCTCGCCGGGATAGGTGAAGGGCAGACCGGCGGGGCGGATCTCCGTCCGGGCCAGATTCATGGGCAGCACCGGCTGCACCACCTCGTCCCGCATAAGCCGCAGGGAACCGGCGATCATGGCCGACCGGGCGGAGAAGCCCACGCGGATGTCATAATAACCGGCCTCCAGCAGGAAGGCCGAGGCGTCCTCGGAGAAGGTGGACAGCTCGCCCACGGAGAACCGCACGGTGACGGTCTGCCGCTGGCCGGGATCCAGAACCTTGGTCCGGGCGAAGCCCTGGAACACATATTTGGGCTGGGGCAGCCGTCCCTGGGGCCGGGAGGCGTAGACCTGCACCACCTGGCTCACGGGCCAGGTCTCGCCGGTGTTGGCCACGGTGGCCGTCACCACCACATCGGTGCCGTCCACGGCCACGCCCACGGCCTCCAGCTCCGCCTTGCCGTAGGTCAGGCCGTGGCCGAAGTCGTAGAGCAGCTCCGTGCCGAAGGTGTCGAAGTAGCGGTAGCCGCAGTAGATGTCGGCCGCCTGGTTGGCCTGGATGAAGTCCGCCCGCCGCCGTGGCCAGCTCTGGGCCAGGTGGCCCAGGAACATGGCTTCGCCGGTCAGCAGCTCCGCCAGGGCCGTACCGCCCTCCTGGCCGGCCACACCCATATAGACGATCGCGCCGCACAGCTCCGCCACCGGGGCGGCCTCCATGTAGCCCGGCGTGTTGAGCACCAGCACCACCCGGTCAAAGGCGGCGGCGATGGACCGGAGCATGGCCTGCTCGTCGTTGTTGATGATGGGATCGTAGGCCTCCTCCGGCCGGGTCAGCACCACGATGGCGGCGGCATTGTTCTCCGCCAGCTCCTCCAGGGACAGGGTCTGCCAGGGGAAGTCCCGGCCCGGATTGTTCAGCCGCCAGTTGCGGTATTTGTGGGCCAGCAGCCCGTCGGGGGCCACCAGGGGGGAGGCGCACAGGCCGTCCAGGATGGACACGGCCCGGTAGGTCTGAAATTCTCCGCAGCACAGGGCGGTGTCCAGCTGGCCCATGCCGAACACGGCCACCGGCAGCTTCTCCGACCCGGCAGGCCGCAGAGGCAGGGTGTTGTTCACGTTTTTCAGCAGCACCATGCTGCCGGCGGCAGCCCCCTGGGCCACCAGCATATGTTCCGTCATCCGGGGCGTATATTCCATGACGCGTTCTCCTTGGCGTTTTCTTTTTATCATATCACGGGCGGGTGAAATTGACAATTGATTCTTCCGAATCCGGCGTATCGAAAAAGCCTTTTCACCCTGCACTGTCGTTGCGAGGAGCGAAGCGACGCGGCAATCCGTCCTTCAGGAAGCCGGTTTATTGCCGGCGGTGCCTGCAGGGGAAACGGATTGCCGCGCCAGTGTGCGCACTGGCTCGCAATGACAGCGTTTTGGGGACGCTTGCGGGATATTTTGTTGGTTATTCAAGCCGGCGGAAAAACGCCTCGATCTCGGCGCGGCCTGCCCGGACGGAGCCCTGGACAAAGCCCGGCTTTCCGCCGCCGCGGCCGTCCAGCGCCTGGTTCAGCTCCTTGACCAGGGCCCGCAGGTCGCCGTCCAGCCAGCCTATGGCGTACTGGAAGCCGTCCCCGGCCGGTGCGAACACCGCCGCCCGGCCGCCGCAGACCGCCGTCACCGCATCGGCCAGCCGCCGCAGGCCGTCGGGCTTCAGGCCCTCCTCAAACAGCAGCACGTTTCCCGCGCCCCGCAGGGCCTCCGCCTGCCGGCGGAACAGCTTGTCCTGGGTCTGACCCAGGCGATATTTCGTTTCCCCCAGCTCCTGCTGCATCCGGGCCGCAGCGGCGGCGGTCTCCAGGGGCTTGGCAGACAGCAGGCCGGAAATCTGCCGGTTCTGGTCGCAGACGCCGGTCAGATAGTCCAGGGCCCGGCCGCCGGCCAGCATCTCAATGCGCACGCCCTGGTGGAATTTCTGGCAGGACAGCAGCTTCACCAGGCCGATCTCCCCGGTGCGGTCCACATGGGTGCCGCAGCAGGCGCACAGGTCGGCGCCGGGGAAGCGCACCAGCCGCACCGGCCCCTCCAGGGCCTTTTTGCTGCGGTAGGGCAGTCGGGCCAGCTCCTCCGGCTCCGGCCAGAACACCTCCACGGCTTCGTTCCGCCAGATCACCCGGTTGGTCTGCCGCTCCAGCTCCGCCAGCTGGGCCTCGTCCAGCATACCGCTGAAGTCGATGGTCACCACATCCCGGCCCATGTGGAAGCCCACGTTGTCATAGCCGTAGGCTCCGTGGATGAGGCCGGAGAGGATGTGCTCGCCGCTGTGCTGCTGCATGAGGTCAAAGCGCCGCTCCCAGTCGATGCGGCCCTCCACCACGGCGCCCACGTCCAGGGGCCCGTCGCAGTAGTGGACGAGTTCGCCGTTCATCTCGTGGGTGTCCGTGACGGCCACGCCGCCCAGGGTTCCCTGATCGCCGGGCTGACCGCCGCCCTCGGGGTAGAAGGCCGTGCGATCCAGGGTCACGTCCCAGCCGTGCTTTCCCGGACGGCAGCCGGTCACCACCGCAGAGAATTCCCGCAGGTGAGAATCCTGATAATAGAGCTTTTCCGTTGCCATTGCGTCTGCTCCTTTTCGTATGTTTTCTTTCATTCAGCCGGAGAAATTGGGATTTG
>JAEDJR010000151.1 GCA_016296235.1 Oscillospiraceae bacterium | reverse complement strand
ATTTGCAGCAACCCCCAGCCTCCGCTGCGCTCCGGCAGCCCCCTGTAGAGGGGGCACGAGGGATGCATGCGCAAATCCCAATTTTCTGATTTTCTGAGAAAACACGATAAGCATATACTGAATTAACCGTTGTAAAGGAGTACTTGCTGTATGCTGATACTGATTATTGGCGCATTGATGCAGGGCAGCGTTTACGGCCTGGTGGGTATGGGTTATGGCCTGATCTACAAGGCGTCCGGCCTTATGACGCTGGCACAGGGCGATATGCTCATGATCGGCGCCTTTTTGGGCATGACCTTCTATAAAACGCTGCACCTGCCCTTCGTGGTCTCTCTGCTTCTTGTCATGATTATTATGTTTGCGCTGGGCTGGTTCCTGCAGCGTGTGCTGGTCACGTCGCTGCTGGCCAAGGGAGCGCAGCAGGTCTACGTCATTTTGTGCACCATTGCCATTTCCATGATCCTGCAGAACGGAGCCATGTTCGCCTGGGGCTCCAACACCATGCAGTTCCCCCCCATTCTGCACTTCAGCGTGAACCTGTTCGGCACCACCGTGGAGGCCGACCGCCTGCTGGTTCTGGGCGTGGGCATTCTGTTCATGCTTCTGCTCCACTTCTTCATGCAGAACACCCGCTTCGGCACCTCCATGCGCGCCGCTGCCCAGGATGAGGTGGCTGCCTCCGCACTGGGCATCAACGTGCCCATGACCAAGGGCGTCGCCTGGGGCCTGGCCTCCATGCTGGCCGGTGTTGCGGGCGTGATCCTGGGGCCCAGCTACGGCGTGTACACCGCCATGGGCGCACTGATCGGTCAGAAGGCCTTTGCCGGCGCCGTGACCGGCGGCTACGGCAACATGTACGGCGCCATCGTGGGCGGCCTGTTCCTGGGCTTTGTGGAAGCGTTCTGCGCCTACTACATTTCTTCCCTGTATAAAGACTTCTTCGCATTCGGAATTCTCATCATTGTGATGACCTTTATGCCCAACGGCCTGTTCAAAGAGCAGGTTATGGAATAAGGAGGGCGGCTATGGAAAGCAAAACTGTACTTGCCAGACAGGGCGGCGCCGCTGCCTTCTGGAAAAAGAACCGCTTCACCATCCTCGCTGTGCTGGTATTGTGCGTGGCGGCGGCTGTGATGCTCCGCACCCGGTATCTGGCCATGGTTCTGGACTTCATCTGCATCTACACCATCGCCGTCACCGGCCTGGATCTGCTCTTCGGCTACACTGGCCAGGTCAGCTTCGGCCAGGCGGGCTTCTACGCCATCGGCGCCTATACCTCCGCGCTGCTTTCGAAAAACTGCGGCGTGACGCCGATTGTCTCCATCTTCATCGGCGCCCTGCTGGCCACCGCCTTCGGCGTGGTGATCGCCTTCCCGGCGTCCAAGCTGGTCAAGCACTTCCTGTCCCTGCTGACCATCGCCTTCGGCCTCATGGTCTATACCTTCGTCAACAGCTGCGCCTCCCTGACCGGCGGCCCCTCCGGCATCACCGGCATTCCCAAGGTGACGCTGTTCGGCCTGGAGCTGGGCAACTACCAGAGCTATTTCTGGCTGGTGGCCGTGCTGATGGTGGCCGTGCTGATTATCAAGCGCAACATCATCCAGTCCCGCGTTGGCCGCGCCTTTATCGCGGTCCGTGAAAATCCCCACGCTGCTGCCGGTATGGGCATCAATGTGGCGAAATACAAAATTATGGCCTTTGCCATTTCCGCCTTTGCGGCCGGACTGGCCGGCGCCCTGTACGCGCACATGGTCCGCTTCATCAGCCCGGACTCCTTCACGAAGGACCAGTCCAACATGTTTATGACCATGCTGCTGTTCGGCGGCATCGCCACCATTCCCGGTTCCGTGATCGGCGCCGCCGCCATTACGGTCATGACGGAGCTGCTGCAGCAGTTCGCCGCCTACCAGACGCTGATCTACGCCGTGCTGATCCTGATTGTTCTGTTCCTGCTGCCCAACGGCACAGTGGGTCTGGTTACGAAGCTCGGCGCGCTCTTCAAGAAGAGAAGCCTGAAACATGCAGCAGGGAAGGAGAGAACGCAGCGATGAGCGAGAAGAACGACATCATGCTGGAAGTGCAGGACCTGACCATCCGCTTCGGCGGCCTGGTCGCCGTCAACGCGGTGAACTTCCAGGTGCAAAAAGGCTCGATTTTCGGCCTGATCGGCCCCAACGGCGCCGGTAAGACCACGCTGTTCAACATGATCAGCGGCGTCTATAAGCCCACCTCCGGCAAGGTGATTTTTGACGGACAGGAAATCCAGGGCAAGCCGGCCTACAAGGTCAACACCCTGGGTATTGCCCGCACCTATCAGAACATCAACCTGTTCAAGAAAATGACGGTTCTGGAGAACGTCATGGTGGGCTGCCACAGCCGTACCAAATGCGGCCTGTTTTCCTCCACCTTCCGCACCCCCGGTCAGCGCCGGGAGGAAAAGGCCGTGGTGGAAAAGTGCCGCGACATTCTGGAATTCATGGATCTGGGCGACAAGGCGGATTTCCTGGCCTCGAACCTGTCCTACGGCGAGCAGCGCCGGCTGGAAATCAGCCGCGCCCTGGCCTCGGACCCCAAAATGATCCTGCTGGACGAGCCCGCCGCCGGTATGAACGGCGCCGAGAAGGAAGAGCTCCAGAGAACCATCCGCAAGATCGCGGATAAGGGCATCACCGTGCTTCTGGTGGAGCACGATATGAAGCTGGTCATGAACGTGACCCATCAGATCTGCGTCATCAGCTTCGGCAAGCGGATCGGCTACGGCACGCCGGAGGAAATTCAGCAGAATCCCGACGTCATTGAAGCATACCTGGGAGGTGGACTGGATGTCTGAGAAAATTCTGGAGGTCAAGGACCTGCACTTTTACTACGGCGAGATCCACGCCCTGAAGGGCATCAGCCTGGATGTCAACGACGGGGAGATCGTGACCCTGATCGGTGCCAACGGCGCCGGCAAGACCACCACCCTGCGCTCCATTTCGGGTCTGCTGGGCCATATTGCCAGCGGTGAAATCCGGTTTATGGGCGAGCGGATCGACAACCTGAAGGGCTATGCCATTGCCGCCAAGGGCGTGGCCCAGTGCCTGGAGGGCCGCCATGTGTTCGCCAACCTGACGGTCAAGGAAAACCTGCAGATGGGCTGCTACCTGCGCAAGGACAAGGCCGGCGTCCGGAATGATTTTGACTATGTCTACGACCTGTTCCCCCGGCTGCTGGAGCGTGAGAACCAGCGGGCCGGCACCCTGTCCGGCGGCGAGCAGCAGATGCTGGCCGTGGGCCGCGCACTGATGCAGAAGCCGAAAATTCTGATGATGGACGAGCCCTCCCTGGGCCTGGCGCCGCTGATTATTCAGGAGATTTTCTCCATTATCAAGCGAATCAACGCCGACGGTATGCCGATTCTGCTGATCGAGCAGAACTCCAACGCCGCCCTGAAGGTGGCCAACCGCGGCTATGTCATGGAGAACGGCGAGATCGTGCTGCACGATTCCGCAGCCAATCTGCTGGTCAACGAAGATGTGAAAAAGGCCTATCTGGGAGGCCAGTGACGCGAGAACGGGAGTTGAGCGTATGTACATGAACAAAGAGCTCCACTGCGGCTACAATGAGTATCTGCGCATGGACGAGGGCCTCGGCAAAGAGGTCATGATGGATGTCGGCATGCTGGTTCTGGAGGACGGCGACGTCTATGTCCTGGAGGAAGCGGAGAAAGAGACGGCCGCCCTGGTGTTTGAGGGCACCTGCACCATGAGCTGGGACGCGGAGGAAAGACGGATGGTCCGTCCCAATCCCTTTGATTACAATCCCTGGTGCCTGCATGTCTGCAGAGGCACAAAGGTGACGATCCGGGCAGAAATGCACACCGTCATCTACATTCAGAAGACCACCAACGAGCGGACGTTCCCCAACAAGCTCTATACGCCGGAGGATACGGACACCTGGGCACGGGGTAATGCCGGCGAGCTGATGGGCTGCATCAAGCGGGATGTGAGAACCTGCTTCGACCTGTCTAACGCGCCCTATTCCAACATGGTGCTGGGGGAGGTCGTCAACCTGCCCGGCAAGTGGTCGTCCTATCCGCCCCACCATCATCCCCAGCCGGAGGTCTATCTGTACCGGTTCGACAGGGAAATGGGCTTCGGCGCAGGCTGGGCCAACGGCCAGGTCTATGAGACGCGCCACAACGGCCTTGCAATCATCACCGACGGGATGCACTCCCAGGTCACCGCACCGGGCTACACCTGCTGCTATACCTGGGGAATCCGGCATCTGCCCGGTGATCCGTGGGACAAGACCCGCATCGATGACGAAGAGCATCTCTGGCTGCTGGAGGACGACGCCAACGATCACATCTGGCACTGTCCCACAGGCAACTGAGCGAAATCAAAACAACGGCGTGCAATCCGCACACAATTAGGAGGAACATATTATGGCAAAAATCAGAGTAGGCGTGGCTGGCTACGGTACCATCGGCCAGCGTCTG
>JAEDJR010000011.1 GCA_016296235.1 Oscillospiraceae bacterium | reverse complement strand
GCGAGGAAGGCACCGCCATGACAAACAAATATCTGGGCATCGGCAAGTTCAAGAAGTAAGAAAGGGATCCGTCATGCGCTTTGGAATTAAAACCCTGGACGAGATGGATGTCCGCGGCAAGACCGTCTTGTGCCGGGTTGACATCAACCAGCCGGTGGATCGAGCTGCCGGAACCCTGAAAAGCATCAATCGAATCCGCGCCTGTGTTCCCACAGTCCGGGAACTGTCTGAAAAAGGCGCCAAAGTGGTCCTGCTGGCACACCAGGGCAGCGACATTGAATACAAGAACTATTACACCACCCGTCCCCATGCCGCCGTACTGACGGAGCTCCTGGGCCGGGAGGTGCAGTGGATTGACGATGTCTGCGGCCCGGCTGCCCGGCAGAAAATCCGCGAGCTGAAAGACGGCGAGATTCTGCTGCTGGACAATGTCCGGTTTGTGGCCGAGGAGCAGACGCTGTTTGAAATGAAGCTGCGCCTGACTCACGAGCAGCAGGCCAAAACCCTGCTGGTGGAAAAGCTGGCGCCCCTGGCGGATCTGTACGTCTGCGACGCCTTTGCCGCCGCCCACCGGGATCAGCCCAGCCTCTGCGGCTTTGAGCAGGTGCTGCCGTCGGCCATGGGCCGGCTGTTTGAAACCGAATACTGCACCGTCTCTCAGGTCATGGAAGCACCGGACCGTCCCTGCGTGTTCGTATTGGGCGGCGTCAAGATCTCCGATGCGTTTTTGATGATGGAGACCGTGCTGGGCAAGGGCGTTGCAGACCGGGTCCTCACCGGCGGTCTGGTGGCCAACATTTTCCTGACGGCACTTGGCAAGGAGATCGGCCGGGGCAGCGTGGACTTCATTCTCAAGTCCAACTACGGTGAATACATTGAAAAAGCCAAGGCTCTTTATGCCCGGTACGGCGAAAAGATCGCGCTGCCGGAGGATCTTGCCTGGGTAACGGACGGCCAGCGGCAGGAAGCTGTCCTCGGCCAGGTTCCCGCGGACATTGCCGCCATTGACATTGGCAGCAAAACGGCCGAAGCCTATCGAACCTCTATTCTCAACGCAAAAACCGTCTTCGTCAACGGCCCCATGGGCGTGTTTGAGCAGGCTGCCAGTGAACTGGGCACCAAGGCTGTTTGGCAGGCCCTGGCAGATACCCCGGGCTTCACGGTTTTGGGCGGCGGAGACAGCATCACTGCCACAGAAAAATACGGCCTGAGCGACCGTATGGGCTATATCTGCACCGGCGGCGGCGCGCTGATCCGTTTCCTGTCTGGTGAGGAGCTGCCGGTGGTCAAGGCCTTGCGCCATGGCGCAGCGCTGTAAAACACAAATAGAATGAGGTGACGCAATGAACACCACAGAAACAAAGGCTCTGCAGGCCTTCGCTGCCCGGATTCGTCTGGCAGCCCTGGATGCCATCCACTCTCTTGGCTCCGGTCATGTGGGCGGCGCACTGAGCATCGCCGACACGCTGGCCGTCCTCTACGGCAGGGAGATGAAGCTCGATCCCAGGAACCCCGCCATGCCGGACCGGGATAAGCTGGTCTGCTCCAAGGGCCATGCAGGTCCCGCCGTCTATGGCGCTCTGGCTCTCAAGGGCTACTTCCCCTATGAAGAGCTGAAAACCCTGAACCGTCCCGGTACCCGCCTCCCCAGTCATTGCGACCGCAACAAGACCCCCGGTGTGGATATGACCACCGGCTCTCTGGGGCAGGGCACTTCCCTGGCCTGCGGCATGGCTTTGGGCGACCGTCTGCGGGGCTATGACAGCCGCACCTTCCTGATCGTCGGCGACGGTGAGAGCAACGAGGGTCAGGTGTGGGAGGCCTTCGCCTTTGCAGCCGCCAAGAAGCTGGGCAACCTGGTGGTTCTGCTGGATTGGAACAAGAAACAGCTGGACGGCTGGACGGACGATGTCTTCCCAATGGGAGATTACGCAGCCAAGTTCCAGGCCTTCGGTTTCGACACCTGCACGGTCAACGGAAATCAGGTGGACCAGGTGGCAGCGGCCCTGGAGCGAACCCGCAGCGGCGGCGACAAGCCCTATGCCATCATTCTGGATACCGTCAAGGGCGCCGGCGTCAAAGATGTTGAAGAAACCATGGCGAACCACAGCATTCCGGTCAGCGATGCACAATTTGAAGCATGGAGTGCGCAGCTTGCCGCAGAAATCAGCGCATTGGAGGGTTGAGCCATGAAGATCATCTACAACGGAGAAATGGATCCCCGTCTGTGCAAGGCTGTGCTGGGAGAAACCATCCCCGCTTTGGCCGAACAGGATCCTGACATTATCTATCTGGATGCCGACCTGATGAGCTGCATCGGCACCGCAAAGTGGGCCAAGGCGAATCCGGACCGGGCCATCAACTGCGGCATTGCCGAGGCAAACATGGTTGGCGTGGCCTGCGGTCTGGCATCCGCCGGTTTCAAGCCCATTGTGCACACCTTCGGTCCTTTCGCATCCCGCCGCTGCTACGACCAGGCCTTCCTGTCCGGCGGCTATGCCAAAAACGACATTACCATCATCGGCACGGATCCCGGCGTCACCGCCACCCTCAACGGCGGTACCCACATGCCCTTCGAGGACATTGCCCTGTACCGTGCCCTGCCCGGCTCCACCGTCATTGATGTCACGGATCCCACCATGCTGAAAAGCGTTCTGGCCCAATGCGTCAATCGTCCCGGCGTCAAGTATATCCGTGTTGGACGCAAGCAGTACGCCCGGGTCTACGAGGACGGCAGCGAGCTGCCCATCGGAAAGGCCGTGACCCTGCGGGATGGCAGCGATGTGGTCATCTTTGCCGCCGGCATCATGGTTCACGAGGCCATGCAGGCCGCCCAGACACTGGAAGCCCAGGGCATCCGGGCGGCAGTGGTGGATCTGTTCTCCATCAAGCCTCTGGATGCGCAGGCGGTGGAGACGTGGGCCAGAAAGACCGGAGCCGTGGTCGTGGCAGAAAACCACAACCGCAACGGCGGCTTGTATGACGCCGTGAACCAGGTGCTGGCTGAACGCTGCCCCGTTCCCGCCTGCTGTGTGGCAGTGGAAGATACCTTCGGCGAGGTCGGACCTCAGGGCTACCTCCAGGAGCGTTTCGGCCTGACTGCCGGTCACATTGTCAGCCAGGTAAAGGCTGTTTTGTCCAGAAAAGGCTGATTTCTCTATCACCGCGCTGAATTTCGCCGTCCCGGGTTATGCCCGGGCGGGAACAATCTGAAAGGAGCATCACCCCTATGTTTGATCCTCAGACCGTTAAGCTTGGTATCGCCCCCATCGGCTGGTGCAACGATGATATGCCGGAGCTGGGTGCAGAAAACACCTTCCGGCAGACCGTCAGTGAGATGGCGCTGGCAGGCTTCACCGGCTGCGAAATCGGAAACAAATACCCCTCTGATCCCGTGGTTCTGAAGCAGCAGTTGGACCTGCGCGGCATGCGCATTGCCAGCCGCTGGTTCTCCTCCTTCCTGCTGGATCAGCCCTACGATCAGGTCCGCCGGGACTTTGAGGCAGAGCTGGACTTCCTGGCTGCCGTGGGCGCAAACCGCATCAACGTCAGCGAGCAGAGCGGTTCCATCCAGGGAAAAGACCTGCCCATTCTCACTGGCGATCACCGCCGCATCATGAACGACCGGGAGTGGGAGCGGCTGTGCGACGGTCTCAACGCTCTGGGCCGCGTGGCTGCCAGCCGGGGCTTCAAGCTCTGCTTCCACCATCACATGGGCACCGTGGTTCAGACCGCCGGGGAAACCGATCGCCTGATGGCCAACACCGATCCCGACTATGTGTTCCTCTGCTATGATACCGGTCATTTCACCTTTGCCGGTGAGGATCCCCTGGCCATGCTGAAAAAATATGTGAACCGGGTTGGTCACGTTCATCTGAAGGATATGCGCCTGCGTGTGGTGGAAGAAGCCCGGAAGAATCATTGGAGCTTCCTCCAGTCTGTCCGTAATGGCGCCTTCACGGTACCCGGCGATGGCGATGTGGACTTTGATCCCGTGTTCCAGCTGCTGGACGACGCCAACTATCAGGGCTGGCTCCTGGTGGAGGCTGAGCAGGATCCCGCCAAGGCCGATCCCCTGGAGTACGCCATCAAGGCCAGATCCTACATCCGGGCTCATACCGGTCTGTAAGTCCGCTGCAACAGGAGCTGATCCGTCATGACTTACCTGAACAAAAACGCAGAACTCAAACGGGGCTACAACCCTTATCTGGACTCCGCCATGGACGATATGGGCACCCAGATGGATGTCGGTCTGCTGATTATGGAGGCCGGAGACACCTATACATATCAGGACGAAGCCAAAGAGGTCGCCATTCTGCTCTTTTCCGGCAGCGTGACCTATGACTGGAACGGAAATACCGTCCGGGCCGACCGTCCGGATTGCTTCCATCACGAGGCGACCTGTCTGCTGGCTTCCTGCGGCACCCGTGTCACCCTCACCGCCCTGGCCCACAGCGAGCTTTATCTCCAGGCAACCGTCAATCCCGAACGCTATACGCCCGTCCTGTTCACACCTGATACCGTTCAGGTGCAGCACGCGGGCGCCAACGGCGAACTGATGGGATGCATGCGCCGGGAAATCAAAACATTCTTTGATTACGACAACGCTCCCTTCTCCAATATGGTCTTGGGCGAGGTGCTGAACTTCCCCGGCAAATGGTCCTCCTATCCGCCCCATCATCACCCCCAGCCGGAGGTTTACTTCTACCGCTTTGACTATCCCGACGGCTTCGGCGCCGGTTTTGCCAACGGAGAGATCTACAAAACCGGCCACAACGGCCTTGCCGTCATCAACAACGGCTTCCACTCACAGGCAGCCGCACCGGGCTATGCCATGTGCTATGCCTGGGGCATCCGCCATCTGGACGGCGACCCCTGGATGAAAACCCGCATCGACGATGAAGCGCACGCCTGGCTGTGGCGTGCAGACGCCAACGACCATATTTTCAAGGGCTGAAAAGCCGAAAGGAGAAGCATATGAATACCATTCGACTGACCATGGCCCAGGCTCTGGTCCGGTTCCTGGAGAATCAGTACATCAGCTATGACGGAATCGAGCACCCCTTTGTAGAGGGCGTCATCATGCTGCCCGGCCACGGCAATGTAGTTGGTCTGGGCCAGGCTCTGGCGCAGGAAACCCATCGTCTGAAGGTCTGGCAGGGTAAAAACGAGCAGGGCATGGCCCACACGGCTGTGGCCTTTGCCCGGCAGTGCAAGCGGAAAAAGATCATTGCCGTCACCTCCTCCGTGGGCCCCGGCGCTGCCAACATGGTCACCGCCGCCGCGACCGCCACCGCCAACAACATCCCGGTGCTGATCCTGCCCGGCGATGTCTATGCCTGCCGTCAGCCCGATCCCGTTCTCCAGCAGATTGAGCAGATCCATGACCTCTCCCTCTCCACCAACGACGCGTTCCGTGCCGTTTGCCGCTACTGGGACCGTGTGGTGCGTCCGGAGCAGCTGATGAGCGCCATGATTTCCGCCTTCCGGACTCTCACCGATCCGGCCAACACCGGCGCCGTGTGCGTCGCCATTCCCCAGGACGTGGAAGGCGAAGCCTATGATTATCCGGAGAGCTTCTTCACCAAGCGTGTCTGGCGGCTGGCCCGCCCCCTGCCCGAGCAGGAAGCCATCGAGGAAGCGGCCGCCGTCATCCGTCAGGCCAAGCGGCCGCTGCTGATCTGCGGCGGCGGCGTGCGGTACAGCGAGGCCCACGAGCAGTTCCGTGTTTTCGCCGAGACGACCGGCATTCCCTTTGGCGAGACCCAGGCCGGCAAGAGCGCCGTGGTTTGGGATCATCCTCTGAATCTGGGCGGCATCGGTGTCACCGGCTGTTCTGCCGCCAACGAAATTGCCCGCGAGGCTGACGTCGTGATCGGTGTGGGTACCCGTTACACCGACTTCACCACTGCCTCCAAATGGCTGTTCCGCGATGACGCCAAATTCGTCAACATCAACGTTTCTCCGTTCCAGGCGCTGAAGCTGGACGCCGTCCCCGTGGTGGCCGACGCCAAGCGGGCCCTGCCCGTGCTGCTGGATGCGCTGGATGGCTATCAGGCGCCCTATACGTCCGAGGTCAAGGACGCCCAGGCCCGCTGGCGCAAAGAGCTGGAGCGGTTGGACGGCATCACCTTCGGCCCGGACTATGTTCCCGAGGTCAACGATGCCAACGCAGCCTCTGCGTTCCGGTTCGCGGGCGATCTGGACGCTTCCCTGACCCAGACCGCCGTTCTGGGCGTTCTCAACCAGTGCATGGATCCGGACGATGTTGTAATCGGCGCTTCCGGTTCCCTGCCCGGCGATATGCAGCGCATGTGGCGTCCCAGAGGCGTGGATACGTATCATATGGAATACGGCTATTCCTGCATGGGCTATGAGGTTTCCGGCGCCCTGGGCGTCAAATTCGCCATCGGAGACCGTGACGTATACGCCATGGCCGGTGACGGCAGCTTCATTATGCTGCATTCCGAGCTGCTCACCGCCCTACAGGAGCATCAGAAAATCCATGTCTGCCTGTTCAACAACGCCAGCTTCGGCTGCATCAACAACCTGCAGGTCGGTCACGGCAACGAGACCCTCTGCACGGAGCTGCGCTTCCGCGGGGATGACGGGAAGTTCTCCGGCAGCTTCATGCCTGTGGATTTTGCCAAAATCGCCGAGGGCTACGGCTGCAAGGCCTATACCATTCACACCCTGGAGGAGCTGCGCCAGGCCGTTGCCGACGCCAAGAAGGTTGAGGGCGTGCCCGTGCTCTTCGACATCCGCGTCCTGCCCAAGTCCATGACCGAGGGCTATGGTGCGTGGTGGCGCGTGGGCGATACGGAGGTTTCCGAGAATCCCCGGAACCTGGAAGCCTATCAGGATCACCTGAACCATGTAAAAACCGCCAGAAAATATTGATTTGGCTTGGAAAGGAAAGAAATACAATGGATCAGATTTTGAAAATCGGCATCATCGGCTGCGGCGCCATCGGCAAGGATCACTGCCGCCGTATCATGGACACCGTTCCCGGCGCCACCGTAGTGGCCGTCGCGGATTATGTGGCAGCCGCAGCAGACGAAACTGCCGCCAAATACGCAATCCGTTCCTACGGCAATGACTGTGACGGCCTGATCCGCGATCCCGAAGTGGAAGCCGTCGTCATCACCTCCATTGACGCCACGCACCATGACTATGTGATGAAGGTGCTCGCCGAGGAGAAGTGGTGCTTCTGTGAGAAGCCTCTGAGCCAGAACGCCAAGGACTGTGAGGAGATCATCCGCCGCGAGGTGGAAATTGGCCGCCGGCTGGTGCAGGTGGGCTTTATGCGCCGCTACGACCGCGGCTATGCCGAGATGAAACGGATCATCGACTCCGGCGAGCTGGGCGCGCCCCTGCTCATCAAGGCCTGCCACCGGAATGTCAGTCAGGGACCGGGGTTCCGGACCGAGAACGGCGTCACCAACGTGGCCATTCACGAGCTGGACATCTGCCGCTGGCTGCTGGACGATGAATATGAGGACGCGCAGTGTGTCCGGGTACGCCAGTCCGCCAACTCCAACAAGGGCTACGACAATCCCCAGGTCATGCTGATGCGCACCAAAAAGGGCTGCTTCATCGACGTGGAAGTTCAGGTTGCCGACGGCTACGGCTATGATATCCAGTGTGAAGTGGTCTGCGAGAACGGAACCGTGAAGCTGCCCGATCCCTATGCCGTGGTTCGCCGTTCCCGTCCCGCCGGCTGGGACAGCCTGAATCCGGCCGAATCCATGCCGATTATGACAGACTGGAAAGAGCGCTTCATTGAGGCTTATGACATCGAGCTGTGCAAGTGGGTTGAGTCCGTCCATGCCGGAAAGCTCACCGGCCCCTCTTCCTGGGACGGCTATGTGGCATGCGTGGCAGGCGACGCTCTCAACGCAACCCGCGGCACCTCTCAGTTCGCCAAGGTGGAGACCATGGAGAAGCCGGAGCTGTACAAATAACATCCTGTTTTCCCGGAAGCATTGAAAAAAACGCCCCGCTGAAAAGCACTTGCTTTTCAGCGGGGCGGCTGTTTGATTAGGATCTCAGTCTTCCAGATGGAAGGCCTTCTTCAGGTCCTCCACCTCTTCGTCGGTGATGTGGACAATCTGTCCCAGAGCGGCGCTGTCGATGATGGAGTGGGCCGTGACTTCCAGAACCTCCAGACGGTCAAAGGCCTTGAGCAGGGAATCACCCGTGACAATCACGCAGTCGTCCTCCACCATGATGGCGGGATTGGAGGGGCTGAAAACCCGGGACGCCTTGGCGGGATCTTCGTACAGCTCCCGATAGGGCATCTTCTGAATGTCACGCAGGAGAATATAGCTCTCGGGAATGGTGCGGGCATCAAACTCCGCATCGGTGACCGCAAAGGCCATGGCGTTGACGGGATGGGCCTGCAGGACGGCGCGGATTTCGGGATTGTTGCGGTAGATCTGGTCATGGAGATAGACGGCACGGGAGGGCGTCTTGCCCAGCTCCTTCATACCGCCCTTGACCCGCACCAGATCGTCCTCCTCCAGATAGGCCCGGTCCTGGCCGAAAGGCGTAATCAGGAAGCTGTCGTCGGACAGGCGCACGGAATAGGTGCCGTGGGTCGCAGTGAACAGACCCATGCGGTAGGAACGGTGGATCAGGGTAATCATGTCCCGGCGGGCTGACAGCTCCTCGGAGGAGTAAATCCGGGGGATGAAGTCATCCATCTTGTTGTGATAGCTGGTTTCCGCCAGCCGCTGGTCGCCCTTGTCCAGAGACTTGACCGTGCCGATGCGGCCGGCCAGGATTTCCAGCTCCGCGGTGTAATTCAGCGTCTCAAATCGCTGGAAGGCCGTGAACATATCCGGCGCACCGATGCAAACGCCGTGGTTTTCCAGGATGGCAATGTCGCAGCCGTCGGCAAACACTTCGCCGATCTTTTCGCCCAGCGCGTCGCTGCCGGGCACGTCGTATTTGGCGATGCGGACGTCGGGACAGACCTTTCGCACCGAGGGAATCAGATCCAGATTGGGAATCTTCCGGATGATGGAGAAGGCCACCAGCGCCGGCGGATGGGCATGGAGGACTGCCTTCAGGTCGGGCCGCATTCTATAAACGGATTGATGGAACGGCAGCTCGGAGGAAGGCTTGTGGGGGCCCTCACAGGTGCCGTCCGGATGGACGCAGACGATGTCTCTGCGGGTCAGGGTTCCCTTGTCCACGCTGGCCGGGGTAATCCAGATATTCCCGTCGGAATCCATAATGGACAGGTTGCCGCCGGAGGTGGTGGTCAGTCCCTTGTCATAGATTCTCTGCATGAACATGACAAGTTGGTCTGCGGGATGGATGTACTGAATATTCATGGCGTTCTCCCCTTTCGCTTACAGCAGCGCAAGCAGTTTTTGATAGGCACGCTCCCACTGGGCGGAATGGTTGGGCGTGTAGGTTTCCACATGCTCAGAATTGCGGACAATCTGCCGCAGGTGCTCCAGATCCCGGACCTCTCCCAATGCCATGGCCTGGGCCAGCAGGTTGCCCATGGCCGCGCCCTCCACAGGGCCCGTGACCACGGGGCGTCCGATGGAATCCGCCGCCATCTGGTTCAGGAGCTTGTTCTGGATGCCGCCGCCGACGATGTTCAGCTGCGCCAGAGGCTCGCCTTTGATCTCCTCCAGCCGCTCCATGGCCCAGCGGTATTTGAGCGCCAGGGATTCATAGATGCAGCGGGCAATCTGGCCCACGGTTTCCGGAACGGGCTGCTCTGTGCGGCGGCAGAAGTCCTGAATCTTCCGCACCATATCGCCGCCGGCAAAGAACTCGCCGTAGTCCGGGTCAATGACGGAACGGAAGGGCTCCGCACCCTGGGCCTCGATGACAATTTCGTTCCAGCCGTACTTCCGGCCCTGGCGTTCCCAGTCCCGGCGGCACTCCTGAATCAGCCACAGGCCCATGATATTCTTCAGCGGACGGAAGCCGCCCTGGATGGTGCCTTCATTAGAAAAGTTAGCATTTCTGACCGCATCCGTCAAGATGGGTTTGTCCGTTTCCACACCAAACAGGGACCAGGTGCCGCTGGAGCAGAAGGCGAAATTGCCGCTGCCGGGAATGGCAGCCACAGCGGAGGCCGTATCGTGGGTGCCCACAGCGGCAAAGGCCGCCCGGTTGATCCCGATTTCCTCCGCCAGCTCCGCCCGCAGGCAGCCCCGCAGCTGACCGGCCCGGTCGATCTCCGTAAAGATGTGCTCCGGCAGGCCCAGGGCCCGGATGGTCTCCCGGTCCCAATCCCGGGTGGTGGGATTGTAGAGCATGGTGGTGGTGACGTTGGTATATTCGGATTTGATTTCCCCGGTCAGCAGGTAGCCCAGCAGATCCGGCATCAGCAGCAGGGTCGCGGCCTTCTGCAGTTCCGGGTCTCCCTCCCGCTTGCGGCGGTAGAGCTGATAGACCGTGTTGAAATTCAGGGCCGCAATGCCGGTGCGGCGGAACTGGGTGGGGAAATCCACCGTCTCCCAGGCAGACTCCATATCCGCGTCCACGGCGTAACGGTAGGCCCGGGGATTGGCCACCAGCTGGCCGTTTTCGTCCAGCAGGCCGTAGTCCACGCCCCAGGTGTCGATGCCGAAGCAGTCCAGCGGGCCCAGATTGGCATCCCGGAAGGCCGCCAGGCCCTGCTTCAGGTTATCCAGCAGATAGGGCAGATCCCACTGGAAGACGCCGTCCCGGACAATATAGTTGTTCTCAAAGCGGTGCAGCTCCCGCATGGTCAGGCGGTCGTTCTCCAGCTGGCCCAGAATGGCCCGGCCATTGCTGGCGCCAAGATCAAAGGCTAACAGATTCTTCATGGCTTATCCTTTCTTCCCGGCCAGGGATTTGCGGTATTTTTCGCTTTCCCAGTTGGCAATAAAGTGTTTGGCCGCCTCGCCCATAGTGGACAGGGGATGGCCGGCGGCCTGAATGTGAGAAATCACAAAGACCACGGCGGTGAGAGTTTCGGCCAGAACCTGGGCTTTCTTCCGGTCCATGCGCATCAGAACCCGGCCGGTATCGGAATAGGCCACACACTGTCCCTCCCCCACCTGGGGCTGATCCATGGAGAAGGTGCCGATCAAAAACACCATCTGGTCGGGGTACAGAGGCTGCTCCAGCAGGAACTGCTCCGTATAGGCGCCGCCGGCCAGGGCCTCGGTCAAATAGGGCACATCGGCTTCATAGAGGCCGTCTTCCACCTCCCGGAGCGCCACGGCGGGGAAGCTGTCGGCGGAAATACCGAACTGGTTTGCCAGCCGTGCATTGGCGTCGGTGTGGATGGCCAGGCAGCGGTCGGGATCGCCGTCATGGGCAATGATGCCGTGGTTCTGCATGATGAGAACGGACGGCTTCCTGCCGGTTTCGGCCTCCACGCGCCGCAGCTCGTCCCGGATGGCGAAGGTCAGGTTGGCGCCGGGATCCACATAGGGAACCATGCCCCAGGTATAATCCGCACCGGCGAAGGCTGCCTGGCAGATTTCCCGGCAGTTGACGGAGCAGGCAGCCAGATTGGCATAAACGCTGTGGGTATGCACCACAAAGGTATCCAGGATGGAGTGGAAGCCGGCCTCCACAGAGGGGCGCAGGGGTTCCAGGCCCTCAATCTGTTTGATCTGGGCCTTGGTGAAGGCGGCACCCTCTTTTTCCACATCGGCCATGGCCTCCGGCTGGTTTTCGCCGTAGAAACGGCGCAGGGCTTCATAGTCCAGCACGGCATAGGCCTTGTCCGGCCGGATATCACTGAGGCAGAAGCCGGAGGCCTTGATGGCCATCAGGCCATCCTTCAGCTTTACGGATGTATTGCCGCCGCCGCCCTGGACATAATCTGCCCGGCTGCCGGCAGTCTGAGACACTCTGGCAAACGCAGCCAGACGATCGCGATTTTCTTCAAAAAACATCATATCAACTCCCTATGATCTGCGGTACCCCCGTACCCACAAGGGGCACGGGGGAAATGGTGGTCAGCGCTTCAGCAGCACGTCCTTTTCGTATTCCATGACGGTCTCATACCAGCTCTCGTCGGCAGGTACGCCCTGGCGGCGGCAGTATTCCGTCCAGATATCGCCGAAGGGCAGGGTCTTGGCCTCTTCCATGAGCATCAGCTTCCGGGTGAAATCGCCGGCGTCCTGCAGGGCCTTCAGCTGTGCGTTGGGCTGCAGCAGGGCCCACAGCAGCGCCTTCTGGGCATTGCGGGTACCGATGACCCAGGCAGCCACGCGGTTGATGGAGGCGTCGAAGAAGTCCAGGCCGATGAGCACCTTGTCCAGGGCGTCGTTGCGGACGATCTCCTTCATGATCTCCTTCAGCTCATCCTCGAAGATCACCACATGGTCGGAGTCCCAGCGGACGCCGCGGGTCACATGGAGCGGGATTTTGTCAAAGAAGGCCAGCAGGGCGGGAATCTTGTCGCTGACCACCTCCGTGGGATGGTAGTGGCCGTTGTCCAGCAGGTTGTAGACGCCGGGATGGGTGGCGGCGTAGCTCATGTAGAACTCGTTGCTGCCCACGGTGTAGCTCTCCACGCCGATGGCGAAGACCTTGCTCTCCACGCAGTCGATGACATTGGGGAGCTTCTCGGCAAAAATCTGATCCAGGCTGTCCTTGAGCCGCAGGCGGGGGCCCAGGCGGTCAGCGGGAACATCCTTATAGCCGTCGGGAATCCAGACGTTGTTCAAAACCTTGTCGTTCAGCTCCTCGCCGATGCGCTGGGCGATCCGGCGGCAGGCGATGCAGTGGGCAATCCAGAACTTGCGGACGCTCTCATCGGGAGAGGACAGGCTCAGGCCGTCCTTCATCATGGGATGGCTGAACACCGTGGGGTTGAAGTCGATGCCCAGGCCGTTCTCCTTGGCGAATTCCACCCAGGGCGCAAAATGCTTGTACTCCAGCCGGTCGCGATCCACCCACTGGCCGTCCTCAAACACGGCATAGCAGGCGTGGAGGTTGATGCGCTTTTTGCCGGGAACCAGAGAAATCGCTTTCAGGAAGTCCGCCTTCAGCTCTTCAAAGTTTCTTGCCCGGCCGGGATAATTGCCGGTGGTCTGGATGCCGTTGCCTGCGCCGCCGGTGGGGCTGTCAAAGCCGACCACGTCGTCGCCCTGCCAGCAGTGAATGGAAATGGGCTTCTCCGCCGCCAGGGCCAGAGCCTGTTCGGCATCCACGCCGAGGCGTGCGTAGAGTTCCTTTGCGCTTTCAAATCTTGTCATTTCTGTTCCTCCTGTTCTTGCATCTGCACCCACAGAATAGCAAAATCTTGCCATCCGGTGTGCCTGGGCCCGAACGCGCTGCGTTCTGCCAAAACGCCGAAATTCTTTGTGGAATTGATCGGAAATCTCTGTACTTTTTCCTTCCTGATTTGTATAATACCATTAAGGACCTGATCCCGCATTGATTTTTCTTGCGGATATTTTGCACTATCTTGCTTTTTTGATTGGAGGACGTCATGGCACAAAAGCTGCAATACCATCTGGACATCGCGCCGGAAAGCCAATGGGTATTCCACACCGCCGGCGCCGGCGCCAGAAGCCATCTGCTCTATGTGCAGGAGGCCGGCGACTTTTGGGCCGGCCCCGGTTACTACACCAACCGCGAGGGGTTTGATTCCTTTCTCATCAAGCTAACCCTGTCCGGGTGCGGCCTGCTGGACTACGACGGCCGGCAATACCGCGTTCCCGCCGGTCACTTTTACTGGATCGACTGTCAGAACCGGCAGAGCTACCGGACCGATCCGGAGACCGGCTCCTGGCGGGTGCTGTGGGTTCACTTTCAGGGCGCCGGCGCGCGGTTTTATTACGAGAGCTTTCTCCAGCAGACCGGCGGCGATCCGGTGGGGATTCTTTCCCACGGCGCCCCGGCCTATGACCTGCTGCGGCAGATTCTCGCACTGCACAGCAGCCAGCAGGGCCAGGCCGAAAAAGACCTTCAAACCGCTTCCCTGCTGACCCAACTGCTGACCCAGCTGCTGCTTGGCACCATGAAGCCCGCCCGGCAGGCCCAGACGCCGGCCCTGATGGAAGAAATCCGGGCACACCTGGCTGAGGCGTACCCGGAGAAAATGACGCTGGCACAGCTGGGGGCGAAGTTCGGCCTGAGTCCCTGCTATCTGCAGCGGCAGTTCAAGCAAACCTACGGCCAGTCCCCCACGGAATACCTGATGTTCCTCCGCATTGTCCACGCCAAGGAGCTGCTGCGCACCACCCAGAAATCCATCGGAGAAATCGCCTATGCCGCGGGCTTTGAAAACCTGGGCTACTTCACCCGCCTGTTCAAGCGGCAGGAAGGCCTGACGCCCCAGGAATACCGCCGTCTTTGGCCCAATATGGAGCCCGCCGCCGGAAAATCCTGACAGCTACGGCCGCCACTGCATTCTGACCGCGCCGGAGAAATCCTTCCAGAGGAATTCACCGTCGCAGTATGTCGTATACCCGTGCCAGCTGTCCTGCTTGGGGATGGACACGGAGCCAGGGTTCAGATACCAAAAGGTTCCGTGATCCGTACAGGCAGGAACGTGGGTATGGCCCGTCAGCAGAATATCACCGGGCCGGAGCTTCGGCGGACGGCTTTCCGAAAATCCATGGCCGTGGGTGGCGTAAATCGTGCGTGTTCCGTCAAATAGCACGCAGTAATCCGCCATCACCGGAAAGTCCAGCACCATCTGATCCACCTCCGCCTCGCAGTTGCCCCGGACGCACAATATCCGGTCCGCCAGGGGATTCAGCATGGCAATGACCTCCTTGGGCGCATAATCCCGGGGCAGGTCGTTGCGGGGGCCATGGTAGAGCAGGTCGCCCAGCAGCAGCAGCCGGTCCGGCTGCTCCTGTTTCACAGCCTCCATCAGCTGCCCGGTATAATAGGCCGAGCCGTGAAGGTCGGATGCAATCATCAAATTCATTTCAAATCCCTCCTACGGCTTCATTTTACCACGTTTTTCTTATTCTTTCAACTTGAGATCCGCTGCATCCAGCCCTTCCGCCGGAACACCGCCAGGGACACAGTCAGGCGCACGCACTCCTCCAGGGATAAGAGCAGGTAGACCCAAAAAATCGGCAGCTGCCAGAGAAAAGCCGCCAGCAGGCCCAGGGGCACGCCAAAGGCCCAGGTTCCAAGGATATCAATCCACATGACATAGCGCGTTTTGCCGCCGCTGCGAAGAACACCGCCGCCGAGAATCATGTTCTGTGCCTTGAACGGCGAGACGGCGGCATAGACCAGCATCAGCTGCCAGGCCATGGCCCGAACCGCAGGCTCCACCTGATACAGATCGATATAGGCGCGGCCCAGGAGCAGCAGCAGCACTGACAGCGCCGCCGAGCCCAGCCATCCGCAGCCCATCAGGTATTTTGCCCGGTCATAAGCTTCCTGCCGGTTTCCGGCCCCCAACTCTTTTCCCACCAGGATTCCTGCCGCCTGCGCCAGACCGCTGAGGGCGCCCATGACCAGGGACTGGATGGGATTGAGGAGCGTCATGGCGGCGCAGGGTTCGGTTCCCAGACGGCCATAGATCACACCGTAGACGTTCTCGCCCAGGCTCCACAGCAGCTCCGTCACCAGCAGCGGCGTCAGGATTGCCCAAAAGGCCCGACCGGGGCGGCTCAGTTCCCACCGCAGCCCCAAGCCTGCGCCGTGCTTTCCCATAGCCGCCAACAGAATCAGCACGTTCAGCAGCTGGGACAGAGCCGTCGCCAGGGCAGCGCCCTCCACCCCCATGGCCGGGAGGCCCAGCTTGCCGAAAATCAGCAGATAATTGCAGCCGGTATTTCCCAGGGCAGCAGCCAGACCGGCATACAGCGGCAGGCTGGCCCGATCCATGCATCGCAGCAGGGCCGCCAGCAGCGCGGATCCCGCCATGGGGAAAAAGGACAACGCCAGCAGCCGCAGATAGGACGCCGCAGTCTGCACAGTCGCAGCATCCCGGCTGTAGAGTCCCATGATGGCATCCGGTGTCAGCATACAAACCGCTGTGAAACCCGCTGCCAGCCCCAATGCCAGCATCAGGGTCAGGCAAAAGCTCCGGTTCCGGCTCTGTTTGTCCCCCGCTCCCATGGCCTGGGCCAGCAGAATCCCGGCTGCTGCCGCCACGGCGCCCAGAAGGACGGTAAACATGGAGGCAAACTTCCCTGCCAGGCCAATGGCGGCCACCTCTACGCTGCCAAGCTGGCCGATCATCAGCTGGTCAATCAGGCTGAAGGAGGACTGCAGCATGGTCTGCAGGGTCACCGGCAGTGCCAGACGCAGCACCATGGAACGGAAGCTGTTGGTTTGTTTCATCAAATCGCACCTCGAATCGCTTTCTTGCCTTTATTCTACCGTCCCTCTCCCTTCTTTGCAAAAGTTAATCGCATAACCCATTACAAAACGAACCCGCTGAATTTGGGTGTTTTACCCAAATTCAGCGGTTGACAGCTCCGGTGCTTTCCCGCACGACCAGCTGCACCGGAATGCGCACCGTGCCGCCGGACGCTTGCTCACTGCGCAGCTGCCGGAGCTTCTCCACCGCCAGCCTGGCCCGCAGGGCTGCGTCCTGGCGGATGGTCGTCAGGGCCGGCCGGCACCAGCGGCAGATGGGCCCATCGTCAAAGCCCATGACCGAAAGCTCCCGCGGGATTTCCACACCCCTGGCCTGCAGCAGCTGCATCAGCTCCGCCGCATAGAAGTCCGATACGGCAAACACCGCCGTGAACTGCCGCAGCTTTTCCAGATTCTCCTCATAAAAACCGCTGCGTTCCTCCGCAGCCAACGGTATCTGCCAGTGCTCCGCCGGCCCGAAGCCGGCCTCAAAGCCCCGGATGCGTTCCAGATCCACATGCTCCAGATTGTCCGACAGGCAAAGCGCGTTCCGATGGCCCAGGCGTTTCAGATGCTGCCCGGCCTGATAGCCGCCGCCAAAGTCATCAATCACCAGATTGTAGTAACGATCCGGCTCGGCGCCGTCTCCGTCATAGACCACAAAGGGAATCCGCATGGCGCTGCGCAGGGTGCGGTAGTCCTGCTCACAGAAGCCGAGAATAACCAGCCCGTCCATGTTCCACATAGACGCCAGGCGGACAATCTCCTCCGTATCAGCAGCCGTCCGAACCATCAGAAAGTACCCCGCCTGCTGAATTTCCCGGCTCAGGGCGTTGAGGGCCGCAGCCAGAAAGGGATCCTCCAGGGGGCGGCCCTCATATTTTTCGTGGTCGCAGATGACCACGCCGATGATTTTAGAGGTATTTCTGGCCAGCAGCACACCGGCCATGCTGGGGATATACTGCCGCTTCTCCAGGAGCGCCTGCACCTGGCGGACGGTTTCCGGAGAAACCTTGCCGGTCTTGCCGTGGATCACATTGGATACCGTGGCAGTGCTGACGCCCAGCTCCTGGGCTATGTCGCAGATTCGAACCCGTGTGCCGTCCATCTGAATCCCTCCCCGCTACAGAGTATCACGTCGGGCAAAGAAATGCAATGTACGAAATTGACCGGAGCGGCTTCTTGTGTTAAGATAAAAAAAGCCGCCCGGTTCGTCACGCCGGGCGGCTGTGTTGGAAGTGTACACGGAACGTTCGGCAATCCCCGGATATTTCCGGGGCATCGCTCCGCGACCTTGGTATTATGAGAGAAGAGAAAGAAAGAGAGAAAGAGAAAAGAGAAAAGAGAAAAGAGAAAAGAGAGAAAAAAGACTGGTTATGGTTTTCTGTCGTTGCTTCTGTGTATCACCTCCTGTTGGCATTATCATACAACAAACCGGCCGCGAATTCTTGAACGTCCCGTAACCGAAATAAAAACAATTCTTGAAGAATTTGTAACGACGCCAAAAATCCGGCGCTGATTCCAGCTATTTTACACAAAGGAAGGCGTGATCCTGTGCTTCGCTCCTGCATTCACACCCACACCCACTTCTCCGATGGTCAGGATTCTCCCGAAGAACTGATTCACGAGGCTCTGAACCTCGGCTTCGTCTCCCTGGGCTTCTCCGACCACGGCGCGGCAGACTATGACGACGCTGCCATGACGCCGGACGCCGAAGGACGCTATCAGGCAGAGATCCGGCGGCTGAAGGCCAAATATGAAGACCGGCTGGAGCTTCTGCTGGGGCAGGAGCATGACGCCCTGTCTCCCTATTCCCCGTTTCCCTATGACTATCTGATCGAGTCCGTTCACTATATCCAGGCGGCCGGAGCCAAGCTCTGTGTGGACTGGAGCCGGGAGCGCACCGAGGAGAATATCCGCCGGTATTTCGGCGCAGACCCCTACGCCTACTGCCGGGCCTACTTTGAAACCTGCGCCGCCGCCTATGAAAAAAGCCCGGCGCTGATCGCCGGACACCTGGATCTGGTCTGCAAGTTCAATGAAACCGCGCCCCTGTTTGACGAGACCGATCCCCGCTATCTGGAGCCGGCCAGAGCCGCATTGGCCTGCGCCGTGGAACGCGGCCTGGCGGTGGAGGTGAACACCGGCGCCATCGCCCGGGGCTACCGCACTGTGCCCTATCCCGCCCCTGCCCTGCTGCGGGCTTTGCGCGATCTGGGCGGCCGGGTCATCCTCACCAGCGACTGCCACAGCAAGGCCCATCTGACCTGTTGGTTCGCGGAAGCTGCCCAACTGCTCCGGGCCTGTGGGTTCCAGTCCGTCCTGCGGCTGCGGGCCGATGGGTTTGAAGAACTCGGATTATGATAACCGGCTTAACGAAGCAACTGCAAGTTTTTTCAGGCATCAAAATAACGCTGTCATTGCGAGCCGGTGCGCACACCGGCGCGGCAATCCGCGCTCCTGCGCAGAACCCCGCTTCTAAACCACCGCTGCCCTTCGGCGGGCTGGGGTCAGCCCGCCCTACGGTATTCATGGAAACTACCCCTACGGAAAGATACGGATTGCCACGTCGCTTCGCTCCTCGCAATGACAGTGGCGGATGAAACACCGTCATAAACATGCGCATGCTTACTCAACTCGGATTATAACAATCGACAGCTGCACCCAAGGCTTCCTTGATACGGGAAGCCCTGGGTGCATCTGTTTTCATATGATTTCAGTGCTCCAGGATATAGGCTGCGGCCTGCTGGGGCGTCTCGGCCAGGAACACGGCCCCGGCTGAGGTCAGTTCCTCCCGGCTGCCGTAGCCGTAGAGAACGCCCACGGTGGGAAGGCCGTTTCTTTTTGCGCCCAGGACATCGTGCTCCCGGTCGCCCACCATGATGGTCTGCTCCTTGCGTTCGATTCCGGCCTTCTCCAGGGCATAGGCGATGACCTCGCCCTTGTCTGTCCGGCTCTCATCCATGGAGGCTCCCGCCACGCAGGAAAAATACCCATCCAGGCCGAAATGCTCCAGAATTTTCACGGCGAACTGCTCCGGCTTGGAGGTGGCCACCACGCATTGTACGCCGCCGTCTTGCAGGGTGCGGAGCATGTCCTCCACGCCGTCGTAGACACGGTTCTCAAACAGGCCCTTGGTTTCATAGTATTCGCGGTAATACACAACGGCCTGCTTCGCCTGGTCATAGGAAAAGCCGTAATACCGCATATAGGAATCGATCAGGGGCGGCCCCACAAACCGGTCCAGCTTTTTCTGATCCGGTTCCGAAATGCCGAACTTCCGCAGGGAGTACGCCACGGAACGGGTAATCCCGGGGCCGGATTCCGTCAGGGTTCCGTCCAGGTCAAACAGCGCGGTGCGAATCATCAGTTAAACCCACCCAGGGTCTTGCCGGACAGGACATGGAAGTGAATGTGATGCACGGTCTGGCCGGCCAGCGCTCCCACGTTGGTGACCACACGGTAGCCATCCGCAAATCCCATCTCCTTGGCCAGCCTGGCAATCACCGCATAGATATGGCCGATGACCGGCGCGTTTTCCTCCGTCACTTCGGCGGCAGAGGCAAAGTGCTCCTTGGGCACCACCAGGAAGTGGGTGGGCGCCATGGGCGCAATATCATGAAACGCATAGCACAGGTCATCCTCATAGACCTTGCTGCTGGGAATTTCCCCGGCAATGATCTTGCAGAACAGGCAATCAGACATGTGTTATTCCTCCATTCAGTCCTTTGCTTTTTCGGCTACATAATCGTCCAGAGCCGCCATCATATCGTCCAGCTTCAACAGATCGCTGCCGCCGCCCATGGCGCTGTCGGGCTTGCCGCCGCCGCGGCCGCCGCAGATGGGCGCCAGGTTCTTGATGATATCGCCGGCCTTGATGCCCCGGGCAATGGCGTTCTTGCCGCAGACGGCGTTGAGGGTGATCTTCTCCCCCTGAACGGCAGCCAGCAGAGCCACCACATCGGCGGAGCGGTCCTTCAGGAAATCGCCCATTTTCCGCAGGTCGTTGGCGTCAATGTCGCTGCGGGTCACGGTGACCACCTTCAGGCCCTTGATCTCCTTGGCGGCGAAGAGGGTGCGTTCAATTTCCCCGGAGAACAGCTTGTCCTTGAGCTTGTCCACATTCTGGCGCATCTCCCGGACTTCCTGCACCGTGGCAGCAGCTTTGTGCAGCAGCTCCTGGGGCGTGGTCTTCAGAGCCTCGGCGGCCTCCAGAATGGTCTGGTTCATCCGCTCCATCTGCTTGAGAACCTCCTTGCCGGTATACGCCTCGATGCGGCGGACGCCGGAGGCCACGGAAGCCTCGGAGGCAATGCGGAAGGGGCCGACCTTGGCGGTATTGTCCAGATGCGTGCCGCCGCAGAACTCCAGAGAGCGGTCGCCCATTTTCACCACGCGGACCGTATCGCCGTATTTCTCTCCAAACAGGGCCGTGGCGCCCAGCTTCTTAGCTTCCTCAATGGGAAGCACCATGGTATTCACGTCCATGCCATCCAGTACCATGTTCATGACGTCCTGGGAAACGGACATCAGTTCCTCATGGGTCACGGCGGAGAAGTGGGTAAAGTCAAAACGCAGGTGGTCAGGCTCCACCAGAGAGCCTGCCTGATGGCAGTGCTCGCCCAGCACCTTTTCCAGGGCGGACTGCAGCAGGTGGGTTGCAGAGTGGGCGCGGGCAATGGCAGTCCGGCGCTGGATATCAATTTTAGCGGTCACGGTGTCGCCGACCTTCAGCTCACCGGAGGTCATCACGCCGTAATGCATATACTTGCCGCCCTTGTTCTTCTGCACATCGCGAACCGTGAACACGCCGTTTTCGCTCTCCAGCACGCCGTGATCCGCAACCTGGCCGCCCATTTCCGCGTAGAAGGGCGTCTGATCCAGCACCACAATGGCTTCCACGCCGGAGACAATATCCTGGCGCTGCTCTTCCTCGGCCACAATGGCCAGAACCTCGCCCTTGGCCTCCGTCCGGGTATAGCCCACAAACTCCGTGGCGGGCATCTCCTGGCCGAAGTCCACACCGGCCCAGCCCAGGTCGCCCAGGGCCTCCCGGGCCTTCCGGGCACGCTGGCGCTGCTCCTGCATCAGCTGGGTGAAGGCATCCTGATCCACGGTCATGCCCTCTTCCTCCACCATTTCCAGGGTCAGGTCGATGGGGAAGCCGTAGGTGTCATAGAGCTTGAAGGCGTCGGCGCCGGAGAACACGGTCTCGCCATTGGCCTTGTGGGCCTCCAGCAGCTCGGAGAAAATCTTCATGCCGCCGTCGATGGTCTTGGCGAAGTTCTCCTCCTCCACCTGGATGACCTTGGTGATATAGGCCTGCTTCTCCCGCAGGTCGGGGTACTGGCACTCGTTCTCATGAATGACCGTGTCCACCACCTGATAGAGGAACGGCTCGTTGACGCCCAGGAGCTTGCCGTGCCGGGCCGCCCGGCGCAGCAGGCGGCGCAGGACATAGCCCCGGCCCTCGTTGGAGGGCAGCACGCCGTCGCAGATCATAAAGGTCGCAGACCGGATATGGTCGGTAATCACGCGCAGGCTCACGTCCATCTTGTGGCTCTTGCCGTAATAGGCGCCGGTCAGCTCGGAGACCCGGTTGGTGATGTTCATGACCGTGTCCACATCAAACAGGGAGTCCACGTCCTGGCACACCACAGCCAGACGCTCCAGGCCCATGCCGGTATCGATGTTCTTCTGCACCAGGTCGGTATAGTGGCCGTTGCCGTCGTTGTCGAACTGGGAGAAGACGTTGTTCCAGACCTCCATATAGCGGTCGCAGTCGCAGCCCACGGTGCAG
>JAEDJR010000150.1 GCA_016296235.1 Oscillospiraceae bacterium | reverse complement strand
CCAGCCCTCCGCATAACGGCCACTGCGCTGTAGGGCGGGCTGACTCAGCCCGCCGAAGGGTACCGCCGGTTTGGAAGATGGGGTTCCATTCATCATACTGCCTGCAAAGGGCGGCCAGGGTTCTGGCCGCCCTTTGGCGTGGGGGAAATTTTTTGCCATTTGGCAAAAAAACATCCCCCAGGGGGGCTTAAAAACGAAAAATGCGTTTGCTACAATGATGCCATCTTAGGAAAATGAGGTGTGTTTCTATGCATATGGCAGACGCTCTTCTGGCTCCCGCTGTGGCCGTCACCATGTACGCGGCCTCCGGCGTCGCAGCCGGTGTTTCCGTGAAAACCCTGAAAAAAGACGAAAATACCGCCAAGCTGCCCACCATGGCCGTGGCCTCGGCCCTGGTTTTTGCCGGTCAGATGATAAATTACACCATCCCCGGCACCGGCTCCTCCGGCCATCTGTGCGGCGGCATGCTGCTGTCCGCCCTGCTGGGGCCCCATGCGGGCTTCTTATCCATGGTCGTGATTCTCGCCATTCAGGCCCTCTTCTTCGCCGACGGCGGACTGCTGGCCCTGGGCGCCAACTGCTGGAACATGGCGTTTTACGGCTGCTTTGTGGGCTATTATCTGCTCTGGCGGCCCATTCAGCACAGCGGCCTCTTCGGCGAGGCCAAAGCTGCCGGGCGCGGGAAGATTATTCTGGCCTCCATTCTGGGCTGTGTCCTGACCCTGCAGCTGGGCGCCTTCTCCGTGGTACTAGAGACCTCCGTTTCCGGCATCACCGAGCTGCCCTTTGCTGCGTTTGCGGCCATTATGCAGCCCATCCATCTGGCCATCGGCCTGGTGGAGGGCCTCATCACCGCCGCCGTGCTGCTGTTTGTCTATGAGGCCCGGCCGGAGCTGCTGATGGATGTGCAAAGGGGTGCGGAGCAGGGCAAATGCTCCCTGAAAACCACCCTGGCGGTCCTGGCTGTGGTGGTGGCCCTGGTGGGCGGCGGCCTGAGCCTGTTTGCCAGCAGCAATCCCGACGGTCTGGAATGGTCCATGTTCGGCAACGCCGAGGCCGGCTACAGCGAAAACATGGGCCTGGATGAGGAGGCCTACGGCGTGTCCAGCGGCGCCGCCGAGACGGCAGACGCCATCCAGGAGAAAACCGCCTTCCTGCCCGACTACGCCTTCTCCGGCAGCGACAGTCCCGCCGGCACCTCCGTGTCCGGTCTGGTTGGCTCCGCCATTGTGGCCGGCGCTGCGGCGCTGATCTGCCTGGCCGGCGGCTTCTTCCGCCGGAAAAATGCGGCCGCAAAGAACTGATCCTGTATCACGCAGACCGTACCCCGAGGTTCCTCTCAGGCAGGGTGCCTTGGGGACGGCCATGTTTTGGAGACTGCGCGTTTTCGGCAGGCTCGTCCTGTTTGGAAAGGAGGTCAACCATGGATCAGCTGTCCCATGCCCGGGCAGAATTGCGGGAGATGGACGCCCTAGCTGCCGGGAATTCTCCCATCCACCGGCTGCATCCCCTGTGCAAGCTGGTGCTCACCGTGACCTATATCGTCACGGTGGTTTCCTTTCCCAAATACGATCTCTCCGGGCTGACGGTCATGGTGCTCTTCCCGGTGCTGCTGTTTCAGACGGCGGGAATCTCCCTGGGGCTGTGCTTCTACCGGCTGCGGATTGTGCTGCCCCTGGTCTGCGCCGTGGGCCTGGCCAATCCCTTCCTGGATCACACGCCGCTGCTGCAATTGGGCGCTGTGACTCTCACCGGCGGCGTGATCTCCATGGTGACCCTGATGCTCAAGGGCGTGTTCTCCCTGACGGCGTCGTTTCTGCTTGTGGCTACCACGCCCATGGATTCCCTCTGCGCGGCTCTGCGGAAACTCCATGTGCCGGGGCTGATTACCACCCTGCTCCTGCTGACCTACCGCTACATCGGCGTCATGCTGGAGGAGGTTTCCGTTATGACCGATGCCTACGCCCTCCGGGCCCCGGGCCAGAAGGGCATCCATATCTCCGCCTGGGGCTCCTTTCTGGGACAGCTGCTGCTGCGCAGCATGGACCGGGCCGAGGAGCTGTACCGCAGCATGCTGCTGCGGGGGTTCCGGGGAGAGTTCTTCTATGCCGGCGTCCCGCCCTGCCGGTGGTCCGGCGCGGTGTTCACGGCCCTGTGCCTGGCAGCCATCATTCTGGCCCGATGCTTCGACCTGCCTCAGCTGCTGGGCAGCCTGTTTGTGAGGTGAAACCCATGATTGTGTTTGAAAACGTGTCCTTCTCCTATGACGACCAGACCCCCGTGGTGGATAATCTCAGCTTTTCCATCGGCAAGGGCGAGACGGTGGGCCTGATCGGCGCCAACGGCGCGGGCAAGTCCACCATTATGAAGCTGCTGCTGGGCCTGCTCCGGGGCCGGGGCCGGATTTTGGTGGACGGCCTGCCGGTGGGAAAGGAGACGCTGCCCCGAATCCGGCAGAAGCTCGGCTATGTGCTCCAGGATTCAGACAACCAGATGTTCATGCCCACGGTCTACGAGGATATGATCTTCGGCCCTCGGAATTACGGCCTGTCCAAGGAGGAGGCGGACCGGCGGGTGGACGGCGTTCTGGTCCGGCTGGGCCTGGAGTCCCTGAAGCACCGCAGCAACCACAAGATCTCCGGCGGAGAAAAGCGCATGGCGGCCATCGCCACCATTCTGGCCATGGAGCCGGAGGCCATACTCATGGACGAGCCCTCCACGGCTCTGGACCCGGTCAACCGGCGGACGGTGATCCGCACCATCAACGCCCTGCCCCAGACCAAGCTCATCGCCTCCCACGACCTGGACATGATTCTGGACACCTGCTCCCGGGTGCTGCTGCTGTCCCACGGACGGCTGGTGGCCGACGGCAGCGCGGAAGCCATCCTGCGGGACAGGGAGCTGCTGGAGGCCAACCGGATGGAGCTGCCCTTTTGTCTCCAGGGCTGGCATGGCCGGGCTTGAGTTGGCTCAAAACACAACATGCAAAAACTGCCCTCCCGGATCCCGGGAAGGCAGTTTGTTGTCTTCGATTGTTCAGCCCACGCCGGCAATGGCGGGGAGGGGGTCAAAGGTTTCGGTGCGGCGGATGGCGGCGCCCAGGGCCGTCAGCTTGCCGATGATGTCCTCGTAGCCCCGCTCGATATACTGGGCGTCCTCGATGATGCTGACGCCCTTGGCGGACAGGGCGGCGATGACCATGGCGGCGCCGGCCCGCAGGTCACAGGCCCGCACCTCGCAGCCGTGAAGCTCCCGGACGCCGTCGATGACGGCAGCCTTGCCCTCCACCTGGACATGGGCGCCCATGCGGTTGAGCTCGGCGGTGTAGCGGAAGCGGTTGTCGTAGATTCCCTCGGTGACGATGCTGGTGCCGTTGGCCGTGGACATGCACACGGCGATCTGGGGCTGCATATCCGTGGGGAAGCCCGGATAGGGCATGGTTTTGACGTTGGCCCGCTTCAGGCGGCGGGTTTTTTCCAGATAAACGGCGTCGTCCTCCTCGCGGATGACCATGCCCATCTCCCGGAGCTTGGCGGTGATGCAGTCCAGGTGCTTGGGAATGACGCCCCGGATGGTGACGCTTCCGCCGGCAGCGGCCACGGCAGCCATGTAGGTTCCGGCCTCGATCTGATCGGGAATGATGGAATAGCTGCCGCCCCGCAGCTGCTTCACGCCGCGGACCTTGATGACGTCGGTGCCGGCGCCGGAGATCCGGGCGCCCATGGCGTTGAGGAAATTGGCCAGATCCACGATATGGGGCTCTTTGGCGCAGTTTTCAATGACGGTCATACCGTCGGCCAGGGTGGCGGCCAGGAGAATATTCATGGTGGCGCCCACGGAGACGATGTCCAGGTAGACATGGCCGCCCTTGAGGCCGCCCTCCGGCGAATCGCAGGTGACATAGCCGCCGCTCTGCTCCACCATGGCGCCCAGGGCCTCGAAGCCCTTGATGTGCTGGTCGATGGGGCGCACGCCGAAGTTGCAGCCGCCGGGCATGGCGTTGCGGGCGTGGCCGAAGCGGCCCAGCTGGGCGCCCAGCAGATAGTAGGACGCGCGGATCCGGCGCACCAGATCGATGGGCGCGGTGGTATTCCGGGCGTGGGTGCAGTCAATCTCCAGGGTGTTGCGGCTGAGCCGGCGGATCTGGGCGCCCATGTCGCTGAGAATTTCCAGCAGCAGGCGCACATCCGAGATATCGGGCACGTTCTCGATGTGGCATTTTCCGTTGACCAGCAGCGTTGCCGGCAGAATTGCCACAGCCGCGTTCTTCGCGCCGGAGATGGTGACCTCTCCGTGGAGCGGCCGCCCGCCCTCGATGATATATTTAATCAAAAAAATCCCTCATTCTTCCTCAAATCCGGGGAATGCTGTATAAACAGTATGACCGATTTTGACAGAAAATACGAAACAATTATTTACCAGATGCATCATAGCACAAAAATGTGGTTATGTAAAGCAAAAGTTAACAATTTGACTGCAAATCGGAAACAAACGTTGATATTTGGTATCAAAATACCGAATTAGACACAAGATACAGGCTCCGCAGCGCACTCCCCCTCGTGCCCCCTGCACAGGGGGCTGCCGGAGCGCAGCGGAGGCTGGGGGCCCGCAAGGGAGCGCCGCC
>JAEDJR010000149.1 GCA_016296235.1 Oscillospiraceae bacterium | reverse complement strand
TCTCAAAGGCGTCCTCCAGCTCCACGTCCTTGGCGATGGTCACGCCGTCGTTGGTAATCAGGGGAGAGCCGTACTTCTTGCCCAGCACCACATTGCGGCCCTTGGGGCCCAGGGTAACCTTGACGGTGTTGGCCAGCTGGTCAATACCGGACTGCAGCGCCTTGCGGGCGTCTTCACCATAAACAATCTGCTTTGCCATAATTCAAAATCTCCTTTAGATGTTACTACGATGCATTACTCGACCACAGCCAGAATGTCGCCGACCTTGACGATGCTGTAGTCCTGGCCGTCCAGCTTCAGTTCCTGTCCGGCGTACTTGCCGACCACAACCTTGTCGCCGGCCTTGACGGTCATGGGATGCTCCTCGGTGCCGGGGCCAACGGACACGACTTCGGACACGATGGATTTCTCCTTATTGGCGGTGGCCAGGATGATGCCGGATGCGGTGGTTTCTTCCTCCATCACAGCCTTGACCAGAACATTGTCGCCCAAAGGAATGAGTTTCATAATTTGGTGCCTCCTAAGATTTGAAGTATTTAGACGGGCTCACGCCCACGTTCTACAATTTCTTAGCACTCATTATCCCCGAGTGCTAACATGGTATATAATAGTCCACACGTCCGGAATGTTCAAGTGGTGAAATGTAACAATTCTGTGAATTTTCCAGTCCATTCCGCCGTCCGGTTAAAATTCCATGGGATTTCCTGATGATTTCATCAAATTGCGCAGGCTTCCTCCGCTTTTCTCTCCCTCATCCGGTAGCTCAGGCCCCGCGGATAGAAAAAGCGAAGTTTTTCCCCGGAAATCCGGAACGTAACCTCCCGGCTGCGGAGGGCTTCGCCGTCCAGGTTGACCACGCTGTCCTCCCCGCAGGAGACGGTGACCTGTCTGGTTCGGTAATGGGAGATGAGCCGGGGATAATCGGCGTACTGGCCCTTCTGGTACTTGCCGATGACCATGGCCACCTGGAGCAGGTTCACGGGCTTGACCACCAGGACCTCCAGCATTCCGTCGTCCGGCTCGGCGTCGGGACAGGGGTTGAAGCTGCCGCCATACCACCGGCCGTTGCAGACGCACAGCAGGGTCTGATTGCCCCGGATGGTCTCATTGTCCAGCTCGATGACATAGGGCTTGTGGATCCCCTTGCAGAGATTCACCGCCGTGGAGAGCAGATAGGCCCCCTTGCCGGAGACCAGAGGCAGCCGGCGGTAGCGGCCGATCTCCGTGCCGATTCGGGCGTCCAGGCCCATGGAGCAGATATTGGCCGCATAGGACACCTGACCTTCCGCGCTGCACTCCATCAGATCCAGCAGCGCCTCCTGGCTGTCCAGCAGCCGTTCCAGCTCCCGGAATGCCTCTGGCTGGTCGAAAATCTTGACAAAATCGTTGCCGGAGCCGGTGGGATAGTGGGTAATGGCCGCATTGGGGAAGCCCGCCGCGCCGTTGACCACCTCGTTGAGGGTCCCGTCGCCGCCGCAGGCATAGAGCCGCAGCTCCCGGCCGGTCTGGGCCGCCTCCCGTGCCAGCCGCCGGCAATCGCCGGGGCCTTTGGAGATCAGCACCTCATAGTCCAGCCCCCTGGCGCCCAGCACCTGCTGCGCCGCCGTCTTGATCTGCACCGTCCGGTCGCACTTGCCGGCGGCAGGGTTCACAATAAACAGATGCTTCATGGGATACACACTCCTAGCTTTTCAAATTCTCCGTCGCTTCGCTCCTCGCAATAACGCGCAATTATGAATGCACCACGGTGAACGAAACGCGCTATTGTAGGGCACGACCACCGGGCGTGCCGCTTGCAGGCAGCTGCGTTCCTTTCCCAACTGCCAAACGGCGCGCCGGGTCGTCGCGCCCTACAGGCTTACATGCGAAGAACCAACATCCATCATTGTCAATTGTCAATTGTCAATTGTCAATTAGTAGTACATATACACGTTGCACTGCAGGCGGCCATTGTAGAGCTTGCGCTTTTTGGTGGCCTGCCGGCCGTAGTAGTGCTCGAACTCCGGCTCGGAGGAGATGATATATTTCTTCCATCCGTCGGCGAATTTCAGGTGGCGGCCCAGCTGTTGGTACAGCCGCTGGGCGCTGCGCTGCTCCAGCATCCGTTCGCCGTAGGGCGGATTGCAGACAATCAGGCCCTGATCGCAGGGCAGGGGCAGCTTGGTGGCGTCGCCCTCCCTGAATTCGATCTGCTTGGCCACACCGGCCTTGCGGGCATTGGAACGGGCGATTTCCAGGCTGTCCGGATCGATGTCCGTGCCGAGAATCCGGTATTCACCCCGGAATTCCAGATCCCTGGCCTCTTCCCTGGCCCGGGTCCAGATCTCCCCGGGCACCGACTGCCAGCGCTCCGCGCCAAAGGTGCGTCCCAGGCCGGGCGCCCGGTTCAGGGCGATCAGCGCGGCCTCAATGCAGATGGTGCCGCTGCCGCAGAAGGGATCCCAGAAGAAGTCCCGCCCCCGGTACCGGGCCAGATTGACCATGGCGGCGGCCATGGTTTCATGGAGGGGCGCGTCGTTGCCCACGGCCCGGTAGCCCCGCTTGTGCAGGCTCACGCCGGAGGTATCCAGGAACACCTCGCACAGATCCTTCATCAGGGAAAATCGGATTTGATAGACGGCGCCGGTCTCCGGCAGCCAGCTCAGGCCATACCTGGCCCCCAGCCTGTCCACCGCGGCCTTTTTCACAATGGACTGGCAGTCCGGCACGGAGTGCAGCTGGCTGTCCAGGCTGTAGCCCTTGACGGGGAACTGGCCGTCCTTGGGAATTAGCTCCTCCAGCGGCAGGGCCTTGACCCCCTGGTACAGTTCCTCAAAGGTCCGGGCCGGAAAGCGTCCCAGCAGGATCATAACCCGCTCGCCCATGCGCAGCCGGAGGTTGGCCCTGGCCATGGCGTCCAGACCGCCGGTGAAAAACGCCCTGCGGTCTTCCACCCGGACATTGTCCAGCTTCATGCGCCGCAGCTCATCCCCCACCAAGCCCTCCAGACCGAACAGGCAGGGAACGGCATAGGTAAATTCGTGATTCATAGTTTCTCCATCTCACAAAAAATCAGTTTTTTCAGTTTTTCTCGTGTCATTATATTCGATTTTCATGGAAATAGCAACAGGGAATGCGGCGATTGACCGGCATGAACAAGGGGCCGTTTTTTGAATATTCTGTAAAACATGGAACGACGTGCCACAAATTCTGAAAAAGCCATGGTTTTTTTCTGCATTCTCTGCTAAGATAATGTGTACTTTGCATTTTGGGAGGCTTTTTCATGTCCAGTTCCGCACCCAAGCAGGATATGGGCTCCGGCAGCGTAAAAAAGCTGCTGTTCCAGCTGGCCCTGCCTGCGGTTTTGGGGCAGCTCGTCAACCTGCTCTATAATATCGTGGACCGGATTTACATCGGTCACATCCCCGAAACCGGCGCATCGGCGCTCACCGGCGTGGGTCTGTTCACCCCGCTGCTGATGCTGCTGACGGCCTTTGCCATGATGATGGGCTCCGGCGGCGCACCCCTGGCGGCCATCGCCATGGGCAAGAACGACAAGGACCGGGCCGAAAAAATCATGGGCAACTGTCTGACGGTGCTGCTGATGTTCGCCGTGGTGCTGACAGTCGTCTTCTATCAGCTGGCGCCCACCCTCCTGCGGCTGTTCGGCGGCAGTGACGCAACCCTGCCCTACGCCGTGGAGTATGGCCGAATCTACATTCTGGGCTCCCTGTTCGTGCTGCTGGTCATGGGTATGAACCCCTTTATCACCACCCAGGGCTTTGCCCGGGTCAGTATGCTGACCACGGTCATCGGCGCGGCGATCAACATTGTGCTGGATCCCATCTTCATCTTCGTCCTGGACATGGGCGTCGCCGGTGCAGCTACGGCCACGGTGCTGAGCCAGGCGGTCAGCGCTCTTTGGATCCTGCGCTTCCTGTCCGGGCCCAAGACCATTCTGCGGCTGCGGCTGCCCAATCTCCGGCTGCAGGCCAAAATCATCCTCCCCTGCTTCGGTCTGGGCGTGTCCACCTTCGTCATGCTCTCCACGGAAAGCATCCTGTCCATCAGCTTCACGTCCAGCCTGTCCCGCTACGGCGGCGACGTGGCCGTGGGCGCCATGACCATTCTCACCAGCCTCAACCAGTTGGTTATGATGCCCCTGTCCGGCATCTGCCAGGGCGGCCAGCCCATTATCAGCTACAACTTCGGCGCCGGCAAACCGGAACGGGTCAAGGAGGCCTTCTACACCCAGTTTGCCGTCTGCGTGGGCTACAGCACCCTGTTCTGGGTGGCCCTGATGCTGGCGCCCCGGTTCTTTGCAGGAATCTTCACCTCCGACACCGCTCTGGCAGACTACACCGCCTGGGCCATCCGCGTTTTCCTGGCCTGCGCCTTCTCGGTGGGCTTCCAGACCTGCTGCCAGCAGAGCTTCATGGCCCTGGGCCAGGCCAAAATCAGCCTGCTCATGGCCTGCCTGCGGAAAATCATTCTGCTGATCCCCCTGATTTTCATTTTGCCCCAGTTTATGGCAAACAAAACCTTCGCCGTGTTCCTGGCCGAGCCGGTCAGCGACGTCCTGGCCGCCGCCATCACCACCGCCGCTTTCCTGCTGACATTCAATCAAATTCTGAAAAAAGGGCCGCCCCGCACATAAACAAACAGCCTT
>JAEDJR010000010.1 GCA_016296235.1 Oscillospiraceae bacterium | reverse complement strand
CTCTCCCCTGCTGTTCAGCAGTTCGAAATTGCGGACGGAGGTCAGGCGCTCCATGGATCTCGGCCAGGTGACCACATCCACGCTGTCATTCCACGAGGCCTCTCCCACCAGCTTCACATGCCACTGAACCAGCATCCAAACCAGATGGTTCTGCGCCAGATCGGAAATGGAATTCCCCACCTGGTCTGCATGGAGAATGGCCGCCTCCTGCATACAGTTCATGGCGCCCCGCAGGGTTAGCGCCATATGCGCATCGATATCATGATAGGAAATCCGGGTATGAAATGTATAGGTACTCATGAAAACTCCTTTTTTGCCGCCCTGGGGGCTGCCGGGGCACCTCTTGCTTTTTCTGCGATTCTTCGTTAGAATAATACCAAGGAGATGACGTAGGATGGCCGCTCAGGAACAACATGATGAAAAATATCTGAAAATGACGCAGACGCCCATTCCAAAGCTGATTATTCAGCTCGGGCTGCCGACCATTGTCAGTATGCTGATTACCAGTATTTACAATATGACCGACACCTATTTTGTCGGCACCCTCGGTAAAAGCGCATCCGGCGCCATTGGCATCGTTTTCAGCCTCATGGCAATTCTGCAGGCTTTTGGGTTCATGTTTGGTCATGGCGCAGGCAGCATCATCTCCCGCCGGTTGGGCCAGCACGACCGGGAGAGCGCAACCCGTTTCGCCTCCACAGGCTTTTTCCTGGCATTGGCGGTGGGCGGTATCATTGGCATTGCCGGTCTCTGCTTTCAGACGCAGTTTATGTACTTGCTCGGCAGCACAGACACCATTCTCCCCTATGCACTGGATTATGCCGTCTGCATTCTCCTGGCCGCCCCGTTTTACACGGGCAGCTGCGTACTCAACAACATTCTGCGCTATGAAGGCATGGCCTTTTATGCCATGCTGGGGCTTGTCTCCGGCGCTGTGCTGAACATAATTCTGGATCCGCTGTGCATTCTCGTCCTGCACATGGGAACTATGGGCGCCGGCGTCTCCACCGCCCTCTCCCAGATCATCAGTTTCAGTATCCTGGTATCCGTTTTTCTGAGGGGCAAAACAGACAGCAGACTCCGTCTGCGCAGCTTAACAAAAAGCTGGCACGATATCTGGCTGATTATCTCCACCGGTTTGCCCTCCCTGATCCGCCAGGGACTGGGGAGCATCTCCGTTCTGCTGCTCAATCATCAGGCGGGGATTTATGGGGACGCCGCCGTAGCTGCCATGAGCATTGTCGGTCGGATCAGTCAGTTCATCTTCTCGGTCAACATCGGTATTGGCCAGGGCTATCAGCCCGTGGCGTCCTTTAACTACGGTGCCAAGCGCTACCGCCGCGTACGCAGCGGATTCTGGTACGCCGTTTTGTTCAGCGAAACCGCGCTCCTGCTCATGGCCATGGGCTGCCTGCTGTTTGCGCCCTCTCTTGTCCGCCTCTTCCAGAAGGACGCCGGTGTGGTGGAAATCGGCATTCCCGCTTTACGCTATCAGTGTATCTCCTGTCTGCTTTTGCCCATCAGCGCCTGCGGCAGCATGATGTTTCAAAGCGTCGGCAGCTCCGGAACGGCCTCCCTCCTGGCCAGCCTGCGCAACGGTCTGTTTTATATCCCGCTGATTCTGCTGCTTCCCATGGGATTGGGGCTGACCGGCATTCAGCTTGCGCAGCCGTTCAGCGACGTGCTGACCTTCTCAGTCACGTTGCCGCTTTCCCTGCAATTCCTCCGCCGTCTGGCCAAAATGGACGATCATGCCCAATCCTTGCAGACGTCAACCCATGCCTCATAGCCGGAGTAGCGTTCCAGCTCCGGAATGGTCAGCTCAATGGCGCTGTTGCTGCTGCCGCAGGCAGGGAATACAGTCTCAAACCGTTTCAGGGATTGGTCCAGATACACGCTGACGCCCTCCCGCACCGCGAAAGGACACACTCCGCCCACCGCATGGCCGATATATTCCGGAACCGCATCGTGGGGCAGCATTTTGGCCTTACAGTGGAATTGCGCCTTATATTTGGCATTATCGATCTTGGCGTCGCCGGCGGCCACAATCAAAACGCAGTTTTCACCGGTCAGGAAGGACAGCGTCTTTGCGATGCGTTTTCCTTCCACACCCAGAGCCTGCGCCGCCAGCTCCACCGTGGCGCTGGATACATCGAATTCCTGAATGCGTCCGGCAATGCCCAACTGCGTAAAATAGGCCCGTACCTTTTCAATGGACATCAGACCACCTCCAAAAATTTCTGCTATTGTATCACAATCGGTCAGACCTTGCAACCTGCGTTCTTCTGCGGTATAATAATGAAGAATTTCGCATGGAGGTGATTTTACGGCAAAAACCAATGCCGTCCGTCTGGTGGAACAGGCCGGACTCCCCTTTCGGTGTACGGAGTATGACTACGACGAGCAGGATCTGAGTGGTCTTCATGCCGCCCGATCCATCGGGATGCCGCCGGAGCAGGTTTTTAAGACTCTGGTGGCCCGCGGTGATAAGAAAGGCGTTCTCGTCTTCTGCATCCCCGTCTGCTGCGAGTTGGATCTGAAAAAGGCCGCGGCGGCTGCCGGAGACAAGAAGGTTGAAATGGCGGCCATGAAGGAGCTTCTTCCCCTCACCGGCTACATTCGCGGAGGCTGCAGTCCCATTGGTATGAAAAAACACTATCCCACTTTCATCGATGAAACGGCGCAGCTGTATGCGGAAATCGCCGTCTCCGCCGGTATGCGCGGCCAGCAGCTGCTGCTTGCTCCGGATGATTTAATCCAATACGTGGACATGACCGTCTGCGATTTAACAGAATAGAAAGGAATACCGTTATGACATTCGAACATCGCAATCATGGCACCTGCTCGCAGGCAGTCCGTTTTGAAATCGAGGGCACCACGGTGAAAAACGTGGAATTCTTCGGCGGCTGCAACGGCAACCTCAAAGGTATCGCCTCCCTGGTGGATGGTATGGACATCGACGAGGTCATCCAGCGCACCAAGGGAATCCGTTGCGGCTACAAGGATACTTCCTGCCCCGATCAGCTGGCCCAGGCTCTGGAAGCCGCAAAGGCTAAGCTGGAAAAATAATCCGATATGCAACGAACCAGCCGGCTCCCTTCAGCCGGCTGGTTTTTGATACATAATCTGGCAATGCAAACAAAAACCCCTGAAATCCGAAGATTTCAGGGACTTGGTGCGCGAGGCGGGACTTGAACCCGCACGTCCGGAGTGGACACTAGAACCTGAATCTAGCGAGTCTGCCAATTCCACCACTCGCGCATTTCGCTGCTTGAAACAGCTTTGATATCATACCATTATCCGTGCAGATTGTCAATGCTTTTTCTTAATTTATCTGACTGATTTTATCAAGGCATCAGACCGGATTCAGATTTCCTTTGCTCTGGAACGGATACAGGCCATATAAAGGGGAATCGCCAGAATTTGCGCGGCCACGGATACAATCACCAGGCAGAACGGACGGATGTCATACAAATAGCCCAGCAGCCAGCTTCCCAGGAACCACGCGATCCCAAAGCCCGTTTCAAAGATTCCGAAACCGGAGCTGCGCATGGATTTCGGAATAATCTGACTGACAGCCGCCTTCATAATGCTTTCCTGCGCGCCCATCCCAATTCCCCACAGGATAATGCCGGCCCCGATTATCCAGGGGCTTCCGGAAAGAAAAACAAGTCCGGAAAAGAACGCGCTGCAGCCCGTAGAAAGGATCAGCGCTTTCAGGCCGATGCGGTCAAACAGCCAGCCAAAAAACAGAGCCGACACAGCATCTACTGCCATCGCAGCCGCATAGAGCAGGCTCAGTGCAGCAGCCGGGAATGCCTGTGTCCTGGCTGCATGCAGGGTAATCAGCGTAAAATCCGCAAACCCAAACGCAAAGAGGCAGATGGCCGCCATATAGAACACAAAGGATTTCTGAAAGCGGAATTCCTTCTGTTCCGTCTCCGCTTTTTCAAATACTTCGGGATTGGGATACTTCACCTTTGAAAACACAACCAGCAAGATGGTAATCAGAGCCGGAATACCCAGAAACGCAAAACAAATCCGGTAGGTGGAAAACAGATCGCCGGTTCCCCGAATCAGGCTGATGACAAACAGCATCACCGGGCCGAGAAATGCTCCCAGCTGATCCAGAAACTCCTGATACGCAAATCCCTTCCCGGTGCCGATCTCACTGGCAGCAAAGCTGACCAAGGTATTCTTGGCCGGTTTTTTGATGGCTTTTCCGATGCGCTCCAGAATCACCAGCCCGCAGGCCAGAATCCATCCGTGTTCGGGAATGAGCGCCAGAGCCGGGATGGCGAGAACCTGCAGCGCATAGCCCACAATCACAAGTGTCCAATATTTTTTTGTTTTATCCGCAAGGAAACCGGACAAAAGCCGAAGAGAATAGCCGCACAGCTCTCCGATGCCGGAGACGAAACCGATGGTGGCCGCCGACGCTCCGGCAAGGTTCAGATACTCGCCCAGCACGCTTCTCGCACCCTCATGGGTCATGTCCGAAAACAGACTGACAATCCCCATCAGCGTGATAAATGCCAATGCGCCGGATACAAGGGTCCGCTTTTGTGCTTTCATATTTCCCAGCTTCTTTCTCTTGGACTCTCTTGGAACTTGTTCGGTGTTCTTCGTTCAATCACTCCCAGGAGGCCCAAACCTCCGGGCAATAACCAACCGTGGCTTTCTTTCCGTTGCGGACCACCGGCTGCTTCATCAGCCTGGGGTTGTCAAACACCTTGTCTTCCTTGGCAACCGGGTCATCCATATACCGCATCAGATCAATATCCGGATGCTTGAGCGTCCAGTCGATCAGATTGTCAATCCCGCCAACCGCCCGCAGAACGCTTTCAAATTCACCGTTGGACATGCCGTATTTAATCAGGTCGATGCTCTGGAATTTGATCCGGCGTTCCTTAAAATAGCGCTCCGCCTTCTTTGTGTCAAAGCTCTTGGACAAGCCGAAAATCTGAATGTTCATGAATAGCGCACCTCCATCAGGCAGAGCCCTTTCGCCGGAACTGTCTCTCCGGCCAGCTCGCGGGTCCGGCTCTCAAAAATACTTGGAATCTGTTCCCGGGTCAGCGCTCCCCTGCCCACGGCCAACAGCGTTCCGACCAGAATTCGAACCATATTGTACAGGAACCCGTCTCCGGTTATGGTAAACCAAATCTCCGGGCCCACCCGCTCCACCCGGAAGGACGTGACGGTCCGCACCGGGCTCTTTTTGAAATGCTTGTTGGAGCAGAATGCCAGAAAATCATGGGTTCCCAGGAATTCCTCCGCCGCCTGCGCCATGGCATCCACATCCAGCGGTTCCGGAACCTGCCAGACATAGCGCCGCTCAAACACGCAGGGCCGGTCGGAGTTCCAGATGCGATAACGGTAGGTTTTCTCCAGCGCATGGTAGCGGCTGTGGAACCGCGGCTCTGCCTCCTCCACCGACACAACGCCGATGTCCTCCGGCAGATACCGGCGAAGATAGTCCAGAATCTCCCGCTCTGACAGGTCTGTTTCACAATGAAAGTTCGCCGTCTGTCCCATGGCATGGACGCCGGCGTCCGTCCGGCCGCTTCCGATGACCTCTACCGGCGCCTGCACCATGCGGGACAGCACCTGCTCCAGCTTCCCCTGTATGGTGAGATCGCTGTTCCCCAGCCGCTGCCATCCCCGGTAGCGGCTGCCGTCATAGGTCAATAGCAGCCTGAAATTCCGCATCTTACTCCTCCATCAATTCTTCCGCCTCCCGCATCGTATCCGCGGAAAACAGAAATGCGCCGTCGGCGCCGTATACCTCAATGTGGCCGCGAACATATCGAACAGAATACATGGACAACACCTCTTTGCTTTGTTGTCCCAATTGTAACAAAGTTTCTGTCCAATAAACCGGTCATTTTATCCAATCTGCAAAACCCGCAAGGCAGCTCAACAGCCGCCCTGCGGGTTATTCCAGTCAGATTCCGGAAAACAAATGATTCATTCTCCACACAATTGTTGACAGCTCGGCGCGGGTCAGAGACCGGTCGGGGCGGAAGGTTCCGTCCTCATAGCCTTCAATGATGCTGTGATCCGCCAGGATCGAGGCATAGAGATCCGCCGTATCCGCAAACACGTCGATATCATACACCCGCTCCAGCTGCAAAGCGTTGGCAGCAATTTTCGCCATCATGGCACGGGAAATGGGCACATCCAGATCTGTGATATCTCCACGCTCCAGAATTTCTTCATCCAGAGCCAGATAGTGGTAACCGCTGGCCCAGTGGCTGGTCACCTGCTCCGGTTCCTCGTAGCCGGCAGCCAGCAGAATCATCTTCAAAGCCTCGCCGGTGGTCACCGTCCGCTCCGGGCGGAAGGTGGCATCCTCGTAGCCGTTGATGATCCCCTCGTTATAGAGATCATTGACATAGCTGTAATACCACTGATTGGAGTACAGGTCGGAAAAGACCTCCGCCGCTTCCTGGTAGTCGGGAGAGGACGGATTGCCGGTTGTGCTGCCATTGGAATAGTCTCTGGTTGTCACCTGGGGCGTGGGAGATGATATGTACAGATCGCCACCGCAGTATGTCACGGCATCCGCAGGCTCATCGCTCCAGACCGCATAGACCACCTGGCTTTCCGCAACTGTATTATAGGCGGTCAGCTGCCATCCGCCTGCAGTATACCAGCCGGCAAAATACTTCCCGGAATTCTCCGCATCGGCAAGCGTCTGATACGGCTGTCCCACCAGATGGAATGTGATATCCGTTTGCGGATTGCCTTCTTCGGCGCTATACCGAAGCGTGCAGAATTTTTCCGGCACGTCGGCCAGCGCGTATGCGCCATAGAGGAACAGCTTGATCTCCTGAATACGGCGGGTAACCAAATGATCCAGCACCTCTGCTTCCCCGTTGGCGTTGGTCACATGACAATAGACGCCCATGGCGCTGGCAAACTCATTCACCGTGTATCTGCCGTTCACAAGCAGCTCCCGCAGTCTGTTCTGACTGCTGGACTTCATCCAGTCTGAACCGAGGTTGTAGGTAAAGCTCATCAGCGCATCATACTGATACTGATTGACTGTGATTCCGTTATTTTTCAGGAACGCATCCAGCTTTGTTTCCATTTCATCCAGGACAAACAGCAAAAGCTCATGGGCTTCTTCCTTGCTCAGACTGGTCGTACTGAATCCAAATTGGGCAGCATACTCTGTAGAGCAGCCATAACCAATGGAGTTCTGGCCGTAATCGCTCTTGGGTGTTTCCACATAGCCTTCCAAGCTCTCCAGCAGCGCAATTCCACGCTCACTGGTGGACAGGGTTCCTTTGAACACAGGGCTCTCTTCTTCTGCATGGGCGGTTATTGGCAGCATAGCCAGCATCCAGACGCACACCATGAAAACACAGAGAAAGCGGCGTTTCATGAAGGGGTTCTCCTTTCAGGATACATGATATCCGCTTTAGTATAGCATAGAAAGTTACAAATTGCAACTATTTTTCTGCCGGGCATTTCTCCTGCATCCATGCCAGGACATCTGCGTACACCTTTTCGCGGCCGGTTTCGTTGAGGCACTCGTGGCGCATATCGGGATACAGCTCCACCGTCACATCCTTCATGCCGGCATCCTTGAACGCCTGTACCGCTTTCAGCACCCCGTTGCCCATATTGCCCACGGGATCCAGCTGGCCGGCAAAGAAGAATACCGGCAGCTCTTTCTGCATTCTGCCCAGATTTTCCCGTTTCTGGATGCTCCGAATGCCCCCAAGCATCTCCCGGCAGAGCTGAATGGTGGGCTGCCAGGTACAGAAGGGGTCGTTGGCATAGGCGTCCACCACAGCCTCCCGGGAGCAGACCCAGTCATAGGGCGTGCGGTTGGGCGCAAAGCGCTGATTGTAGGAGCCGAAAATCAATTTTTGAATCACGGGGCTGCATTGGGTTTCCCCAAGTCGCGCCGCCTCCTCCCGGCAAAGGGCCAGTCCCAACGGAAGCAGCGCCGCAGGCTGCCAGCCGGTACCGGAGATGATGGCGCCGGCCAGCTCCGCGTGGTAGGTAAACAGGTAGGTCCGCAGCAGGAACGAGCCCATGCTGTGACCCAGCATCACATAGGGAATCCCCGGGTGCTCCCCGCGGGTCTTTCCGTAGAGCAGGTGGATATCCTTCACCACGCCGCTCCAGCCGCCGGTCAGATAGCCGAAACTGTCACCTTCCCCCACGGATTTGCCGTGACCGGGATGGTCTTCTCCCACCACCAGATACCCATGGGCGGCCAGAAACCGCGCAAATTCATCATAGCGCGCGATATACTCCGCCACGCCATGCACGATCTGCACCACACCAACCGGTTGGCCCTCCGGCAGCCATTGACAGCAATGAATACAGCCATTGTCCGTCTGCATGAAAAATTCCTGCATAATCGTCCCTTTCCGTCCGGTTTATCGGACATTTTATCGTTTATAATACAGAAAAACAAAAAGTGGGGAGGAACTACCATGAAAAACAATCTGATTGAACTGTCCGTCTACCGGGATGTGGAAGCCTTTGATTTTGCCGGCTACAACCGCCGGGCCGAGCTCCGGTTCCGCAGCAGCCAGATCCGCTATTGGCTCACCACCATTATGGATTTGCTGGTCACGGCTTCGATTGCAGGCTGCACAGTTTTCTGCTGCTATCTGGCCTGGACCATGCTGTAGGCGTTACCGGTTTCTTTTATTGTTCTCGTACAAAATACCCAGACCCTTCAGCAGCAGATCCTTGTCGTAGGTCATCTGCCGGCGGCACATGGGAATCACAAACCTGGCAATGCCGCCGGTTGCAATCACCCGGACCTTGCATCCAAGCTCTGCCTCCATCCGGTCCACCATGCCGTCCACCATGGCGGCGTGGCCCATCATCAGACCCGCCTGCATGCAGTCCACCGTATTCCTGCCGATGGCCCGCTTGGGCGCCTCCAGGCTGACCGCCGGGAGCTGCGCCGTCCTTCCGCTGAGCGCTTCGGCCGAAATCTTGACGCCGGGACACACGCAGCCGCCCAGGAAACTGCCTTTTTTATCAATGGCTGTGATCGTCGTGGCGGTACCCATATCGATGACCAGCAGCGGCGGCTGATACTCCGCCAACGCGGCCACGGCTGCCACAATCAGATCGCCGCCGGCCATGGCCGGATTATCCAGCAGGATGTTGATGCCGGTTTTGATGCCGGGGCCTACCACCAGCGGGTTCTTTCCCGTCAGCTTGATGATGGCGGTCCGGAAGGAGTTCAGCACCGGCGGCACCACCGAGGAAATGATGCACCCCTCAATGGCAGACCGGTCGATTTCCAGAAGATCCAGCATGCCCTTCAGCTCGGCGCAATACTGGTCGGAGGTTTTCAGAAGATCCGTGGCCATTCTGGCCTCTTTTAGAATCTCCTTGCCCTCCATGCAGCCCAGCACAATGTTGGTATTGCCGATATCGATGGCCAAAATCATAACGAGTCCTCCAGTTCTGCAAAGGTATGAACTGCGCAGGTGCATTTCCCTGCCGCAATGGTAATCAGACCGTAGGAAGGTCTGACGCCGGCGCCGCAGCTGCCTGGATTCAGCAGCCACACGCCGGACTCCTTTTCACAAAATGCACAGTGGGTGTGGCCAAACAGCGCCACATCCACTTGGTTTTCTCTTGCCGCCATCAGATAGCGCAGCAGTCCCGCTTTCACGCCATAGCGGTGCCCATGGCAAATCAGAAACCGCACACCGTCAAATTCCGTGATCCGCTGCTCCTGTGTGTCCGCAGCGTCATAGTCGCAGTTGCCGCGAATCTTCAACACCGGCAGCATGGGATACCGGCACTGCAGCTTCTCTGCATCCCGGACGTGATCTCCCAGATGGATCACCTGGTCGGGATGCTCCCGCTCTACAGCGGAAACCATATGACTCAGGTTCCGGTGGGAATCCGAGAAAACCAGAATCTTCATTGTTGTCACCTATTCCCATGGTATTTCATATACTATCCGTATAAGAAGGAGGCGATTGCATGGAACCTCTCAGCCAGGCCCAATTGCGGGCAATCCTGGGGTCCCAGGAAGCAAAAGCGTTGATCTCCCTATTACAGGCAGACGGCGGGCAGAAAGTCCGGCAGGCAGCCGCTGCTGCCAAAGCAGGAGATTATGCCGCCGTACAAAACATTCTCAAGCCCATTCTGGAGGGTGGTCAGGGGGAAGCCCTGGCCCGTCAGCTGCAGGAACGTCTTGGATAATCTGACTGAAAAGCTGACGCAGATTCTCAATGATCCGGGAAGTCTCCAGCAAATCATGAATATGGCCTCTGCGCTGAGCGCCCAGGCCCCGCAGGAAGCGCCGCCGCCCCCTGATCCCGAACTGGCGCAGCACATGACCCAGGCCCTGCATCATGCCCAGGCCCAGGAAAAAAAGCAGCAGGCGCTTGTTCACGCCCTGCTTCCCTATCTCAAGCCCGGGCGGCAGGCGCGATTGGAACGTGCCATGCAGATTGCACACCTTTCCAATCTGGCCGGCGCCGCGCTTCGCTCCGGCGCCATAGATTCCAGCCGGGAGGAGGGAAATTCTCATGTATAACCGCTATGTTCCCGGCAGCAACGGAATCTATGAACGCAGGATTGTGGAAGATTCACCTCTCCGGCCGCAGGCGCCGGCAGCACCGCCGCCGGAACCGCAGGAGCCCGCACCGCCCGTATGCGGCAATCCCGTCCATACCGCCCCCAGGCAATCCCCCATGGCCAATCTGGACCTCGGGGATCTTCTGCTGCTGTGCATTGTGCTTCTCCTGCTGCTGGACGCGCAGGACGAAGACATGCTGACCGTCATTGTTACGGTTGTGGCATTTCTGTTCCTGCAGTAAAGGGCTCCGTTCCGTCCGGCAGGCAAAACCGATTGGCGAAGGCCTGATCTCCGGCAGCCAGGATGGAAACCTCCTCCTGCCGAATCTCGTAAACCTGCCGGCTCTGCTCCAGGGCATCGCCCAGATACAGCAGGCCGCTGTGCATATCGATCCAGTACCGGTTGGTACTGCCGTTTTCATTCTGGGCACAGACATACACGCACTGCTGCTTCGTATCCTCCAGAACCTGGTATTCCGCATCCACAATCCGGGCCTCCGCCAGAGTTTTGAGATAATCAAAGGCCGGCAGGCCCAGCAAATCCTCGATCTGAACCGATTCGTTCCGCTCCAGGCAGATCGGATCCGGCTCCCGGCTGTACCAGAGCCAGACTTCGTCTCCGTCGGTCAGCAGATACTGGGTCAGGTTTCCGTCGTCAATCTCCGCGCGAAGCAGCTCGCCGCTGCGCCAAAGCTCCACACGCTTGCTGCTTTGCCCCCGCTGTGCCGTCACAAAGACATTGCAGACCTGATGGTAATAGGCAGGCTGTACAATGGAACGGAGCATCGGCAGCACGTTATCAGTCGTCAGCCGGATGAATCCGCTGTCCTCTTCCGCTTCCGGTTTCTGGGACACGGCGCTTTCCGGCTGCTCCGTGGGCAATACAATTTCATTTTTCCCGCCGCCGGGCTGCGCCATGATAAAAGCAGCCAGCAGCAGAATCAGTACCAGCAGCAGCAGCAAGGCAACAATCGCCACCGGTTTATTCAAAGAAGGCTTCTGCTCCACGGCGATCGTCACCTCCTCAAAACTGCCGCGTTGCCACTATTATGCCCGGAAATCCGCAGGGCGGCGTTCCTCCAAGCCGAAATGCCAGCGGATCGCCTGGACGATTCTCCGGCAGGCATAGCCGTCTCCGTAGGGATTGACTGCCTTTGCCATGGCGGCATAGGCGTCGGGATCATCCAGAAGGGTGTTGGCCATGGCCAAAATCTCATCATAGCAGACTCCGGCCAGCTTGACCGTACCGGCAGCGATGGCTTCCGGCCGCTCCGTTTCCCGGCGCAGCACCAGAACCGGCTTCCCCAACGCAGGCGCTTCCTCCTGCAGGCCGCCGGAATCCGTCATCACCAGATAGCAGCGAGCCATGAGATTGTGCATCTCCTGCACATCCACGGGATCGATCAGATGGATCCGATCCCGGCCGCCCAGATACCTGGCGGCACATTCCCGCACCACCGGGCTCAGATGCACGGGATATACAATCTCCACATCCGGATGGTCTTCCGCCAATTTGGCTGTGGCGCGCATGATGTCCTCCATGGCCTGTCCATAATTCTCTCTTCTGTGGCAGGTCAGAACCACAACCCGTTTTCCGGAGAAGTCCAGCCGGTTGAGCAGCGGCGTATGGAATACATAGTCCGGACGGACCGTATAGCGCATGGCATCAATGGCCGTATTGCCGGTGATAAAAATCTCTCCTCCAATGGCTTCCCGGCGCAGATTATCCGCATTGGCCACGGTGGGAGAAAAGTGAAGATCTGCAATATCGCCCACCAGCGTGCGGTTCATTTCCTCCGGAAACGGAGAATACTTGTCCCAGGTGCGCAGGCCCGCTTCCACATGACCCACGGGAATCTGATGATAAAAGGCGGACAGGGCGCCGGCAAAGGTGGTGGAGGTATCGCCGTGCACCAGGATCATATCCGGTCTGGCCGCTTCTATGACGCCCTCCATGCCCAGTAGGGTTTTGGTTGTAATGGTGGACAGCGTCTGCCGCTGCTCCATGATATTCAGATCGTAGTCGCTCTGCAGCCCAAAAATCTCCATGACGGAGTCCAGCATTTCCCGGTGCTGACCCGTCAGGCAGCAGATGCTTTCCACATCTTCGCACGCTTCCAGCTCCTTGACCAGGGGCGCCATTTTGATGGCTTCCGGCCGGGTGCCGAACACCGACATGATTTTAAGTTTCTTCATGGTGGTCCTCCGAAGCCGTTTCCTCCGTCTGATTATTTACGGGTTTCTTGAAAATCTTGCGCAGACCGATGGTGCCCACCACAAGAACAGCGCCGATCAAAATCAGCGCCTTCAGCTCACCCGAAGAGGTCAGCAGTACCGCCGCCAGGCCCAAAATCGCCGTAATCATATAGCTGATGGCAACAGCCTGCTTCTGACTGAAGCCCATATCGATCAGGCGGTGATGCACATGACCCCGGTCTGCCTTCATGGGGTTCTGTCCCTTGGCAATCCGCCGCAGGAACGCAAAGCAAATGTCAAAAATCGGCACGCCCAGCACCAGGAAAGGCACCGCGAAAGAAATGATCGCATAGAACTTGAACAGTCCCTGCACCGACAGGCAGGCCAGAATAAAGCCCAGGGATGTGGAGCCGGTGTCGCCCATAAAAATCTTGGCGGGGTTCTTGTTGTAGGGGATAAAGCCCAGGCAGGCGCCCAGCAGGGCCGCCAGAACAATGCAGATTTCCGTCTCCTGCACCATCAGCGCAATCACCAGCAGCGAAGCCGTGGATATGGCAGACACTCCGACAGCCAGACCATCCAGTCCGTCGATAAAATTGACCGCATTGGTGATGGCCACGATCCAGATAATGGTCACCGGCACAGACAGCCACCCCAGGTTCAGAAAGGTCTCCGCACTGAATATATTGGGGTTGGAGAGAAACTGGATGACACAGCCGTGGTAGACCGCCACACCCGCCGCCGCAATCTGCACCAGGAACTTCGGCAGTGCTTTCAGCGTCATGATATCATCGAGAACGCCCAATATCACAATCATAATCGCGCCCAGCAGAATGCCCTGCATCTGACGGTCGATTTTGGCAAACAGCAGCACCGAGAACAGGAACGCGATAAAAATTGCCAGTCCGCCCAGCCGTGGGATGGGCGTTTTGTGCATCCGGCGGTTGTCCTTCGGCACGTCCACGGCTCCGACCTTGTAGGCCAGGCTCTTCACCAGAGGCGTGGCCGCAAAGGAAACCACGACGGACAGTACCAGCGCAGCCAGCAGCTTCAAAACAAAACTCATTTCAGGCAAAAATGTCACCCCTGTCATCACTTGGCAGGCACAAAGCCGACCTTTTTGTAAACCTTCCGCAGGGTCTTGTTGGCCAGATACTGCGCCTTCTGGGCACCGTCCTGATAAATCTGCTCCAGATAGGCCTTGTCCTTCATCAGGCGCTCCGCCTCCTCCTGGATGGGCCGCAGCAGCTCCACCACAGCCTCACCAACGGCAGGCTTGAAGATCCCGTAGCCCTTGTCTGTAAACTCCGCCTCGGCCTCGGCGATGGTCTTGCCGGTCGCGGCGCAGTAGATGGTCAGCAGATTGGAAATGCCGGGCTTATTCTCCACATCGTAGCGCACGGCCGTTTCGCAGTCCGTGACGGCGCGCTTGAATTTGCGCATAATGTCCTCCGGCTTGTCCATCAGGAACACGCAGCCGTCCGGCTCCGACTTGGACATTTTATTCTCCGGTGCCCCCAGGCTCATGACCCGGGCGCCCATCTTGGGAATAAAGGCCTCGGGGATGGTGAAGGTATCCGGGAAGTTATAATTGAACCGATTGGCAATGTCGCGGCACAGCTCCACATGCTGCATCTGATCTGCGCCCACGGGCACCAGATCCGCCTGGTACAGCAGGATGTCCGCCGCCATCAGCACCGGATAGGTGAACAGACCGGCTGTGATATTATCCGCATGCTTCTGAGACTTATCCTTGAACTGGGTCATCCGGCCCAGCTCGCCGAACTGGGTATAGCAGCCCAGCACCCAGCTGAGCTCCGCATGCTGGGGCACATGGCTCTGGATAAACATGATATTCTTTTCCGGATCCAGGCCGCAGGCGATATACTGCGCCAGCTGGGAAACGGACCTGCGGCGCAGATCCGCCGGGTTCTGCCGGACCGTAATGGCGTGCATATCCACAATGCAGAACAGGCAGTCATACTCGTGCTGCAGCGCCGTCCAGTTCTTGATAGCGCCCATATAGGAACCCAGGGTCAGCTCTCCGCTGGGCTGAATGCCGGAAAAAATACGCTTCTTTGCGTCCATGAGAAAAACCTCTTTTCATCCTGATGGTATTGGTGCTATCTTACCACAAATTGCAGTTTTTCGCAATCCGTCCATTGACGAATGGGAAAATAAAATATATGATATGGGGAGAATACGCATCTTTCGGAGGTTGCTATGAATTTCTACGAAGAACTGGAAGCCAGAATCCCCCACGGCAAGGTTCGCACCCGGTTTGCCCCCAGCCCTACGGGCTATATGCATGTGGGCAATCTGCGCACCGCCCTGTACACCTGGCTCATTGCCCGCCACAGCGACGGCACTTTTATTCTGCGCATCGAGGACACCGACCAGGGACGTTTGGTGGACGGCGCAGTGGATGTCATCTATAATACCCTGGCAGAATGCGGCCTGACCCACGATGAAGGTCCCGATGTGGGCGGCCCCACCGGCCCCTATATTCAGACCGAGCGCCGGGGCCTTTACGGCAAATATGCCGAGCTGCTGGTACAAAGAGGCGGCGCTTACTACTGCTTCTGTGAAAAAGCGGAATCCGAGGAGGACTCCGGCGATTTCAACCGCGCTGCCGACCCCTGCCGGGATATGAGCGCCGAAGAGGCCGCCGCCAAGGTTGCCGCCGGCGCCCCCTATGTCATCCGGCAGCGGATCCCCCAGGAGGGCTCCACCACCTTCCACGACATCTCCTTCGGCGATATCACCGTGGAAAACAGCACCCTGGACGACCAGGTTCTGCTCAAGCGGGACGGCCTGCCCACCTACAACTTTGCCAACGTCATCGACGATCACCTGATGGGCATCACCCATGTGGTCCGCGGCAGCGAATACCTCTCCTCCGCACCCAAGTACAATCTGCTGTATGAGTCCTTCGGCTGGGAGATTCCCACCTACGTCCACTGCTCCCCTGTTATGCGGGACGCCCAGCACAAAATGTCCAAGCGCAATGGCGACCCCAGCTATGAGGATCTCATCGCGCAGGGCTATCTGACGCCGGCGGTTCTGAACTATGTGGCTCTGCTGGGCTGGAGTCCCAAGGGCGCTCTGGCGGAGCAGGAGTTCTTCACCCTGGACGAGCTGGTGGAAGCCTTTGACATCGCCGGGATCTCCAAGTCCCCCGCTGTCTTTGACATTGTGAAGCTCAGGTGGATGAACGCGGAGTATATCAAGAAGCTCGCTCCCGAGGAATTCTTCGCCAAGGCCGAGCCCTGGCTGAAAAAGGCCATAACCAATCCCGCCATCGATCTGCACGCCGTGGCCGCCCTGGTGCAGAGCCGGTGCGAGATTCTCTCCGATCTGCCGGAGCGGGTGGACTTCCTGGAAAAGCTGCCGGAATACGATACGTCCCTCTATGTCCACAAAAAATCCAAGACTACACTCGAAAACTCCCTGACCTCTCTGAAGGCCGTTCTGCCTGTGCTGGAGAGTCAGGAGGTCTGGACCAATGAAGACCTCTATGAGTCGCTGGTGGCTCTGGCAGCCCAGCTGGGCGTCAAGAATTCCATCATCCTCTGGCCTCTGCGGGTGGCTGTCTCCGGCAAGGCCTCGACTCCCGGCGGCGCCACGGAAATCTGCGCTCTGCTGGGCAAGGACGAGTCCCTGGCCCGCATCCGCCGCGGCATCGAGCTGCTGCAAGGCTAAATCGTAACGAAAACCCCTGGTTTCTGTGTGAAGCCAGGGGTTTTGTTTCTTCAATGTTCCAGATTCAGTTCCGTCTCCTTGCTGAACAGGTGCATCCGGTCGCTGGAGAAGGTAAACCGGACTGTATGGCCCGGCGCCAGGCGGCTGTCCTGTTCCTCGTCGTCCGGCACCAGAATCACGGCCTCATCGTCCCCAAACCGCACATGGAGGTGCAGATTGGAGCCCATCATTTCCGTGACCTCCACCGTTCCGGTGAACCCGTCCTCCCGCAGGATCACATGCTCCGGCCGGATTCCCAGAACAATATCCTGAGGCGGCACTGCCTTGTCCGCCAGACGCTTCTGCTTTTCCGGCGCAAGGGGCAGACGGCGGCCGGCCAGGGAAACATAATACGCGCCGTCATATTCCAGGCGGCAGTGGAAGAAGTTCATCTGCGGCGTTCCGATGAAGCCGGCCACAAAGAGATTGGCCGGATTGTGGAACACCTCCCGGGGAGCGCCGATCTGCTGGACGAAGCCGTCCTTCATGATTACAATTCGATCGCCCAGGGTCATGGCCTCGGTCTGATCGTGGGTCACATACACAAAGGTGGTCTGCAGGCGCTGGCGCAGCTTGATAATCTCCGTGCGCATCTGATTGCGCAGCTTGGCGTCCAGGTTCGACAGCGGCTCATCCATCAGGAACACCTTGGGAGAGCGGACAATGGCGCGGCCAATGGCCACACGCTGCCGCTGGCCGCCGGACAGAGCCTTGGGCTTTCGCTTGAGCAGATCCGAAATATCCAAAATCTCTGCCGCTTCCCGCACCTTCTGATCTATGACCCGTCTTGGGAATTTCCGGAGCTTCAGGCCGTAGGCGATGTTGTCATAGACCGTCATGTGGGGATACAGGGCATAATCCTGGAAGACCATGGCAATATCCCGGTCCTTGGGCGGCACCCGGTTGACCACCTTGCCGCCGATGGCAATCTCCCCTTCCGAGATCTCCTCCAGACCCGCAATCATGCGCAGGGTGGTGGACTTTCCGCAGCCGGAGGGGCCGACCAGGACGATGAATTCCTTATCCTGGATTTCCATATTGAAATCCTGCACCGCGACTACGGTCTTGTCATATACTTTTTTCACATGGGTCAGGGTAATTTCTGCCATGAATGCCGTCTCCCTTATTGATCTTGGATATTCTTTGCATACCGCGCTTCCCGCCTGCGCTCCGTCAGGGAACGGGCCTCTGCCGGGATTTTCTGCTTTGCAAGACGCCAGATACGAATGATCCCACGAATTGCCAGAACAATCACCGTAACAGTTGGAAGCAGCGCAAACAGCAGCAGCAGAACCACCAGAAGGGCCAGATAGTCCTCCGTCAGACGCACGGCGTTCTCCCAGTAGGGATAAATGACGCCGTTGCTGCGCATGGAGCGGCTTCCGTAATCGCCGGCCACGGAAAGCAGATTCTCCAGCCCGTAGCGGCTGGAATTCTCCACCACGTCGCCCAGGCCCACATCGAAGCTCTCCTTCACCAAGCCCAGGCCAAAGCCGGAAATCATATCCGGCAGCACAATCTCGTAACAGGTGATCTTCGTCTCTGTCAGCTCATAGAAAGCGCTGTAGGAGAGGAACATACCAGGGCCGTCCAGGTAGGCCTTTTCGGTTGCAAAGTCGTTCTCCCGGCGCACCACGCCTGCCACATAATAGGGCTTGCCGCCGATGGTCACGGTCATTCCCGCCACATCCGGGCTGCCGAAGAGCTGCCAGGCCAGAGGCTCGTCCAAAATCACCCTGTCCTGCATCAGATCTGCTTCTGAAATATAGCTGCCGGAACGCAGCTGCAGCGGGTGGAACAGGAAAAAGTTGCCTCCCACACCGATGGCCTTGACCTGCGCGGTGCCATGGTCTCCGCTCACCGTCAGATTGGCACGGGCGCTGTAGGCGTCGGCATAGAGACTGCCGTTCTGAGGAGCCGTCAGGGACGACTCCGTCAGCTTCTGCTCCAGAGTCTGGCGGAACTGATGGATATCCTCCTCGCCCTTGGCGGAATCCGCCGGCAGGAAGCAGGCCACCTGTGCAAACCGCATCTCCGAGCCGCCGCGCCACCGCGCGGCAGCGTCCAGAGACGGCAACTGGCCCATGATCCAGCCCATCAGGCAGCCGCAAGCCAGAGCCAGCAGCACCAGAACGCCGTTGGTCAGGCCCAGCACCCAATACCATCTGCGTTTGTTTACATGAATTTTCATCCGTTATCCACCAATCTCACCTGATTGCCGGCCTCAAGGGGCTTTGTGGATGTGGTGATGACAAAGTCACCGTTGGCCAGACCGCTGACTGCCGACATGGTATCATCCGACGCAAGCACCTGAATGTCGGCGCGGGTTGCCACATATCGGTTGCCCAGGGGGCTGCTCTTGGCGGTCACCACCAGGACAAAAGAGCCGTTGGAATCGCTGCGGATGGCACTGTTGGGCACCAGACAGTCATAGTTGGCGCTCTTCTGTCCGATGGACAGGGTCAGGTTGGTTCCGGCCTCCACGCCATCGCCGCTGATGCGGAAAATGAGCAGCTTGTTCTTGCCCATGGACTGGGGATCGCTGGCGATGTTCTCCAGGGTTGCGGAGATATCGCCCCAATAATAGTTGGTAATCTGGGCCGTATCCCCCACCCGAACCTGCCGGGCCTGCTCCGTGGTCACGGAGATTTTCACCGTGTAGCCCCGGTCGGCTACGGTGATGGTGGCCAGAGCCGTTTCGGCGCCGGCCGTGTTGCCGGCCGTGACATTGATGGCGCTGATGGTGCCGGAGACATTGGCCACAACCTCCTGGCCATCGGCCTGCTGGGTCAACTCCTCCACCACTTTCTTCTGTTCCTCAATGGCTTTCTTGGCCGCCTGGATATCGAGAGAGTCGGTGCTCCCCAGATTGGCCTGGAATACGGCGTCCTCCAGGGCTTCCTGCGCTGCCTTCAGGGTTTCTCCGGCCGATACGCCGGACTGGTATTTCTCCACAATCGCCTGCTGATCCTCAGCTTCCCGCTGGGCCCGCTGCGACAGGGTGGTGTATTCTTCCACTTTCTGTTTCAGCAATATGACAGCACCGGTGGACTTCTGAAGCGACTCAATCTCACGCTGCATCCGCTGCGTCTCGTTTTCCAGTTCTGTGGTTTTTTTCTCCGCGGCACTCTTGACCGCATCATAGAGCTTTTGCAGATTGATTTCATCGTTGATGCCGCCGGTGATCGGATCCTTGCCCAGAAGATCCGTCACTGCTGCCAGATCCTTGGTCAGGACCGAGTACGCCTCGGACAGCTCTTTCAGCTTGTCCTCCGACAGTTCGGGCTGTCCTGCCGTAGTCAGAACACGGTTCAGCGTGGCAGGATCTTCCGCATAGGCCGCCATACGGATGGATGCAGTGGCGTTTGCTGTATCATAATATGTCGCATAGTCCGCCAACTCGTTGTAATTTGCCTCGTGGATGTATTTGTCCCGGTTCAGGGTGTCCATGGCCGCATTCAGTCCGGAAATCGTGGCTGAGCAGCTTGCGATCTCCTGTTCCAGATCCGCAATCTGCGCTTCCACACCGGCTGCAGCAGCCTGGGCGTCAGATAGATCCTGCTGGACGGATGCAAGCTCTTTGGCCACATCCTCCGCATACCGCTGGAGCTCCGTGTATTGTGCCTTGGCCTTCTCCAGGGCAAGTTTCAACTGGCTGGGATCCATGTTGCTGTAGAGCCGGTAGGCTGCCAGGGCTTCATTGTACGCATTCTGCAGCTTCTGCACGCCCCGGTCCTCGGTGGAGCTGCCGTTGGACAGGGTAATCAGGCTCTTCTGATAGTTCAGTTCCATATCCTCCAGGGTCTTCTGGGCCTGCTTGAGTTCATCGCTCTCGTCGGCCTCCAGGATAAAGAGGGTATCCCCTGCCGTCACCTGCTGGCCCACCTTCACCATCACGGAACGGATTTTCCGGGTCTGGGACAGGGTCACATCATAGCTCTCGTTGGCGGACACCTGGCCCGTCCCGCGAATCCGGGCGTTGATGGAGCCGGAGGAGACATACTGGGCCGCCACCTCAGGCAGAGAGCGGTTCATAATCGTATTGGAGAAGAAGGTCAGCACCAGCAGCACGGACAGAAACACAATGGCCGCGGTTTTGACCCATTCTCTTCGTTTTGTCTTTTGCTTTTCCATGGGATAGCTCTCTCCTTTTTGCGTTAGCCTTTGACGGAACCGGAATGGGCGATGCCCTCCACCAGATACTCCTCGCCATGGAGGAACAGCAGCAGGCCCGGAATCATGTAAATCACGGCGATGGCAAAGGCAATGCCGATTTCGCCGGCGTTGATGGTGGACAGATAGACGGAAAGAGGCTGCTGGGTGGCGTCCTGCAGCAGGATGATGGGCTGCTCCACCATGTTCCAGTAGTCGATGAACACCAGAATCGCGATGGAATACAGGGCGCTGCGGCACTGGGGCAGGCAGATATTCTTGAAAATCTGCCACTCGCTGGAGCCGTCCAGCTTGGCCGCCTCAATCAGGGAATGAGGAATGCGCCGCATGAATTTGGTCAGCAGGAACACGGAAAACGGCGCAAAGGTACCAGGCAGGATAATGGCCCACCGGGTGTTCAGGATCTTCAGCCAGTCGCTGACCAGGTAGTTGGGAACCAGGGTTACCTGGTAGGGCATCAGCATCAGGATCACATAGGAGAAGAAAATCACATCGCTGACCTTTCCTCTCCACCGGGTAAAGCCGTAGGCCGCGATGGACGCCACCGCCAGCTGACCCAGGACAATGGGGATCACCAGAATGACGGAGTTCCAGAATTTCAGCAGATAATCGGGACTGCGGAACAGCACCGTGATATACTGGGAGAAGCTGACCTTGTCGGGGATAAATTTCAGGTTGATCGTCTCTGCAATATAGCTTTTCCCGTCCTTGGCCGTTTCGAAGACCTGGCCGTAGTTGGCCGTGATTTCGCTTTGGGTCATGAAGGAGTTGGTGATGGTCAGCAGCGTCGGCAGCACAAAGGCCAGGGCAAAGACTGCCGCCAGGATAGTCAGGGCCGTGCGGCCCAGGAGTCTCGGCTTCTTCATCCCTCCACATCCCTTCCGAACCAATTCTCCACTGCGAAGAGAATCGCGATCAGGACGATCATGGCCAGGGCCAGAATGACGGCCGCAGCGGACAGCCGCTGATAGTCCAGGTTCTTGAACATATTGTTCATGAAATGCTGCATCATATACAGTCCCGTATAGGGATAGTCGCCGGTGAGCAGATAGATCTCCCGAAACACCTTGAAGGCGTTGATGATGGACAAAATGGTGACAAACAGCACCGTGGGCGACAGATACCGCAGCTTGATTTTGAAAAACTTATGGGCCGCAGACGCACCCTCCACGTCGGCCACCTCCAGCAGCGTTTTGGGGATGTTGTTCAGGGCGGCCATAAACAGAATCATAAAATAGCCCAGGTTCTTCCAGAGAAACAGCACCACAATGACGACCTTGCAGAAATCCGACTTCAGCCAATCGATCTTTGCCGTTCCGAAAATCTGCAAAAACTCATTGACCACGCCGTTATAGTGGAACATCACCTGCCACACCAGAATGATGGACGCGATGGGCACCACCATGGGACTGAGGAAAAAAGTGCGGAACTGGCTTTTCAGGGGAATCCGGCACTCCAGCATCAGGGCCAGAACCAGAGATCCCACCACAGCCAGCGGCACGGCGATGCCCGTAAAGACCACCGTATTCTTGACCGCAGTCCGGAAGGCGTTGTTCTGCAGGACGTTGACATAGTTCTGCAGGCCCACAAAGCTGTTGTTCATGGGCCCCTGGATCAGAGAATAGTACACCACCACGCCAAAGGGTACAATATAGAACAGCAGGACGCCCAGAAAGCTGGGGCCCAGGAAACAGGAGGCATGGAGGAATCCCAAAACCTTCTCATTGCTCCGCTGCCAAAGGGAGGGCTGCCGGCTCTTCAGTTTTTCTTGCTTGGTTTTGACCATAGGCTCACTCAATTCTCGGCATTTTCAAGATATTATATCATAGCTCACGGAAA
>JAEDJR010000148.1 GCA_016296235.1 Oscillospiraceae bacterium | reverse complement strand
CCCCCTTTGTAGGGCGCGACGACCCCGGCGCGCCGTGGCAGTTGGACACTGCCTGCAGCGGCACGCCCAGTGGTCGTGCCCTACTTGAAAATAGAAACGAAGTGCATGGAATGGATACAAAACTTTTTACCGCGCCATTGTCCGATGCGGAATATGACGCCGCCGCGGAGATCATCCGATCCGGCGGGCTTCTGGGCATCCCCACGGAGACGGTCTACGGTCTGGGAGCCAACGCCCTGGATTCCCAGGCTACCCTGCATATTTTCGAAGCAAAGGGCCGGCCCCAGGACAATCCCCTGATTATTCACATCCCTGACGAGAGCTGGCTGTCCCGGTACTGCCAGGATATCCCGCCTGCGGCCTATTCCCTGGCCAGGGCCTTCTGGCCGGGACCTCTGACCATGATTCTGCCCAAGCGGGAAATCGTACCCCTGCGGACCACCGGCGGTCTTTCCACCGTGGGCGTCCGGTGCCCCAACCACCCCGTGACCCTGGAGATCATCCGCCGCGCCGGGATCCCCATCGCCGCCCCCTCCGGCAACACCTCCGGACGTCCCAGTCCCACCACCGCCGGACATATGGTTGAGGATATGTGGGGCAAAATCGACGGCATCGTGGACGGCGGCCCCTGCGGCGTGGGTGTGGAGAGCACCATCATCGATCTGACCTGTACCCCGCCCCGGCTCCTGCGGCCCGGCGGCCTGCCGCTGGAAGCTCTGGAAGAAATTCTGGGCGAGGTGGCGGTGGACAAGGCCGTGGTTTCCAGGCTGGCCGACGGCGAGCGGCCCAAGGCCCCCGGCATGAAATACCGCCATTACGCCCCCAAGGCCCCTGTCACCGTGGTCACCGGCAACCCGGCCCAAAGTGCCGCCTATATCCGCGATCATCTGGCCCCGGGCGCCGGCGTGATCTGTTTTCATGAATTTACCGGGCTTTTCGAAGGACACATTGTCCACGATCTGGGGCACGCCCTGGACAAAGTCGAGCAGGCCCGCCACGTCTTCGACGCCCTTCGCACCTTTGATGAGACCGACGTGCCGGAAATCTGGGCCCAGTGTCCCGACAACGGCGGCCTCGGTCTGGCTGTGGGAAACCGACTGAAAAAAGCGGCGGGATTCCATGTGATCGAAGTCTGAGAAGCCCCCTCGTGCCCCCTTCTCAGGGGGCTGGCCGAGGGACGAGGCCTGGGGGTTGTACCGACAAGCAATTTTCCCGATCACACGATACAATTGCAAACCTGCCACAACCCCCACCGCTTCGCGGAGCCCCCTGACAGGGGGCACGAGGGACTGAGAGGAAATCGAGTATGCAAACCATCATCGGCATCACCGGGGGGACCGGGTGTGGGAAGACCACAGCCCTGCAGGCCCTCTCCGGCCTGGGCGTTCATATCATCGACTGCGACGCGGTCTATCATCATCTTTTGGAAACCGATGCGGCCATGCTGCGGGATTTGGATTCCGCCTTTCCCGGCGTGGTGGAGGACGGGAAGCTCCGGCGCAAGCGGCTGGGGCAGAGAGTCTTTTCCGATCCCGAAGCCCTGAACCGGCTCAACACCGTCGTCTGGCCCCACGTCGGCCGGGCCGTGGAGCAGGAAATCCGCTGCCGTGCCCCCCAGCCCTGTGCCATTGACGCCATCGGCCTTTTGGAAAGCGGACTGGGCGCCCTTTGTACCGTCACCGTTGCCATTACCGCTCCGGAGGAAGCCCGGGTGACGCGGCTCATGGCCCGGGAGGGCATCAGCCGGGACTATGCCCTGCTGCGGATCCGGGCACAAAAATCCAACGACGTCTTCGCCGCCGCCTGCGGCGTGACCATAGAAAACAATTTTGGCAGCACAGAAGCGTTTTCCGCCCACTGCGCCGCCATCTTTCAAAGAATTTTACAAGGAGGAACCAAACCTATGAGCGAATTGCGCGAAAAACTTCTCTATCAGCCCAAGCACGGCTGGGACCGTCTGACCGACGCAGAAGAGCAGGAACTGGAGGCCTACTGCGCCGGCTACCGCCGCTTCCTGGACAACGGCAAAACCGAGCGGGACTGCGTGGACTACACCGTGGCCCTGGCCGAGGCCCGGGGCTTCGTGGCCTACGAGGCCGGTATGGCCCTGGAGCCCGGCAAAAAGGTCTACGTCAACAACCGGGGCAAGGGCATCATGCTGGCCGTCATCGGCAAAAAGCCCCTCTCTGAGGGCGCCAACATCGGCGCTGCCCACACCGACGCTCCCCGTCTCGATCTGAAGCCCAATCCCCTGTACGAGGACGCAGAGATGGCCTACTTCAAGACCCACCACTACGGCGGCGTCCGCAAGTACCAGTGGGTCACCGTTCCCCTGGAGCTCCACGGCGTGGTGATCCGGGCCGACGGCAGCAGCGTCCGCGTGACCATCGGCGACAAGGAAGAGGATCCCCAGTTCATCATCAACGACCTGCTGCCCCATCTGGGCCGGGAGCAGGGCAAAAAGCCCCTCAACGAGGCCATTCCCTCCGAGAGCCTGAACATTCTGCTGGGCAGCCGTCCCCTGAAGGACGACGAGGGCGCCGACCGGGTGAAGCTGGCCATTCTGAATATTCTCCATGAGAAGTACGGCATCACCGAGGAGGACTTCATCTCCGCCGAGGTGGAGGCCGTTCCCGCCGCCAAGGCCCGGGAGCTGGGCTTCGACCGCAGCCTCATCGGCGCCTACGGCCACGACGACCGCGTCTGCGCCTACGCCGAGCTGGCCGCCCTGTTTGATCTGGATGTCCCGGAGCGCACCGCCGTGTGCATCTTCGCCGACAAGGAAGAAATCGGCTCCGAGGGCGTGTCCGGTATGCAGTCCGAGGCCTTTGACTGGTTTATGGAAAATATGTGCAAGACCCAGGGCACCGATCTGCGGACCTGCTTCGCCCATTCCTTCTGCCTGTCCGCCGACGTGACCGCCGCCTATGATCCCAACTTCGCCGAGGTCTACGAGCGCCGCAACAGCGCCTATATCAACCACGGCGTGGGTCTGTGCAAGTACACCGGCTCCGGCGGCAAGGGCGGCGCATCCGACGCCTCCGCCGAAGTGGTGGGCTATATCCGCAAGCTGTTCAACGACAACGGCGTTGTCTGGCAGATGGCGGAACTGGGCAAGACCGACGCCGGCGGCGGCGGCACCGTGGCCAAGTTCATGGCCCAGCGGAACATCGACACCCTGGACGCCGGCGTCCCGGTGCTGTCCATGCACGCCCCCTATGAGACCGTAGCCAAGCTGGACTGCTATATGACCTACCGCGGCATGAAGGCCGTGTTCGAAGCAAAATAAGCGGCACGCTCCGCACCATGGCTCCCCTACAATAGGGGAGCCTTTTTGTGCACAGCAGCTCATGGCTCCCCTACAATAGGGGAGCTGTCAGCGTAGCTGACTGAGGGGTGTCAAGCTGCCGTTCCTTGCTTGCAGTTGCAGGGATATTTGGCAGCTTGACACCCCTCCGCTTCGCTGGCGCTCAGCACCTCCCCTATTGTAGGGGAGGCATTGGGTGCAGCCTGTGTATAAGCTAACTCACAATTATGCAACAGGCCCTTTTTATGTCCGCATCTTGTCCCGCAGGCGGTTGATCTCCCGCTGGTGGCAATCCAGCAGCTCTCCCTCGGTGATGTTCCAGTCGGTGCGGGTGATCTCCATGCACCGCCGGCGCATGGCAATGGCCGTCTCGTAGTCTCCCCGGATCTCCGCAATCTGGGCCATGGCCTCCGGCATATCCACATACTTGGGACTGGGCTGCAGGGCCAGCCCTTTTTCATAATACGCCATGGCCTCATCGTAGCGGCACAGTTTGGCCATGCAATCGGCGCGGCAGCTCCAGGCGCACCAATCCTCCGGGAATTCCCCGGTCATGCGCTCCCAGCAGGCCAGAGCCCGGGGAATGTCTCCCTCCGCCTTGGCAATCAGTCCGGCATAGAGCTCCGTGCGGAAGCTGTGCTCCACCCGATCCATGGCTTCCAAATACCGCCCGGCTTCCTCCGTCCGGCCATCTGCGATCAGCAGATCCAGCAGCCAAAGGTAGGTTCGGGGATTTTCCGGGTGCTTTTTCACGAATTCCTTGTAAAAATCAATCAGTTTCCAGTAATTACTCACATTCCAGTCCGCATAAGGGCCGCGTTCTGCATCAAAGATGGCGTTGTGGGCCGGCTTCTCATCGGGATTCAGCAGCAGCGCCTGCCGGGCCAGCGGGGCGGCCAGCTCGTTAAATTCCCTTCCCCGCTTGGCGTACAGCTGCGCCAGCAGCAAAGTCGCCCGGGCCTTGGTCTTGTCCGCCTGCATTTTTTCCTTGAGGAACCGCTCTGTGTCGGAGAATTCCCCGTCTGTCAGGAAGCGGACGTCCTCCAGCATGTTGTCGATGCGCGCCATGCGGCTCTCGTCGGTCAAGGAAAACAGCTCGTCGATGGTCACACCGAAGATCACGGACAGCTCCAGCAGCAGTTGAATATCCGGTGTGGTGAGATTGGCCTCCCACTTGGATACCGCCTGGGCGGACACCCCCAGCTTTTCTCCCAGCTGCTCCTGGGTCATACCGGCATCCAGCCGCAGCTGTTTGATTTTCTTTCCGATTTCGATCATCATCATTCCTCCTTCTGTTCCCATTGTACCCCATCGCCTGCCGGTTTCCAATGACCTTGCTGTTTGCCCGCCTCAACCATAAGTTGGGCCTGTCGCAAAATTCGCAACATGCACAAAAGATGACCGCACCAAGGCTCCCC
>JAEDJR010000147.1 GCA_016296235.1 Oscillospiraceae bacterium | reverse complement strand
CCTCCGGCCCTTCGGGCCACCTCCCCTTACACAGGGGAGGCTTTCGGTGCAGCCCGTGTTTGTGCGAAATTGCTGTTTTGCAGCAACCCCCAGTCAGCTTCGCTGACAGCCCCCTGTAGAGGGGGCACAAGGGGGGCGGCGCATGATCTCAAATCAGTCAGCTTTCAATTGTCAATGATGAAAAAAGCCGGTTATGAAAGGAGAACCCCATGCAAGTTATTTGGAATGAACTTCCCAACGATCTGACGGCTTTTACCGCTGCAAGTGCAGATCTGTCCCGGCCGGAAACCACCTGCGCGCTGTTTCTGGCCGCCCTGCAGCTGTATCTGCGCGATACCAACGCAGGCATTTCCGCCGTAAACATGCTGCGGGGCCCCCGGCCCATGACGGGCTATGACACGCAGTTCCTCCGGGACCGCCTGCGGGGCAAGACCTACCTGCCCCTGGCCTATTTTGAAGGCGCGACCCCGCAGAACAACTACACGCCGTCGCGCCCTTATGTGCTGCAGGTGCTGCCCGACCCGCGGCCGCAGGATATGGAACCGGGTTATCTGCGCGTATACCTGAAGACCGCCGGCGCGGATGCGCCCCGGCCCGTAAAGCTGCGGCAGAAGGGCAGCAACTGGTATCTCTGGGAATACTCCAGCGTGCTCTCCGGCATCCGAATCCCCGCGCAGGACGACCCCTGGGCATAACCAGGCGTTTCTGCAAGAATCAACAAGCAGCCGGCTTTGCACCGGCTGCCTGTTGGTTGCGGCAAAGATCAAGACCGTGCTGGAACGCGATGTGAAACAGGCGCTGGACGCCTATGATGAAATCACGGCAATTGATATCAGTATTGATAGCCTGGTCCGGGGCTGAGGGGCTCTGATCCGGCAGCCTGAGCGTGCCGAAACAGTCTTTTCGGCACGCTTTTCGCTGCTTGTGCATCTGACGCATATTCGATTCGCGGTTCCTTCAGCGGGTCTCCTGCCGGTGCATGTGGGCAGGGGGTGGCGTTCATTGATCGACAAAATATACCCGGGAAAATTGAAATAGTGATTTCTTACAAAGATTTTATGGAAATGTTATGCAATAATTCGGTTGACAGATCCGGAAAATTTGTGCTAATATGAACAAAAAGGTTGTGCAGGAGCTGACAGCACAGCTAAATTTTTGAATAAAAAATTTACCCGAGTAAAATTTACAAAGGAAAACGGAGGGGGGCGCTGCAGAAATCATCGGCCATCCGAACATCGACGCATGATAACAATAAGAGGAGGATACAAAACATGAAAATGAGAATGTTAGCTTTCTTACTGGCCCTCGTAATGATGCTTTCTCTGTTTGCGGGCTGCGGCAAGCAGGAGGAAACGCCGGCCCCGGAAACGGAACAGACCCCTGCGGCCGAACCCGAGCAGACCCCTGCGGCAGAACCCGCTGACGCGGAATTCCCCCTGGCTGAGACCTACACGGTCGATGCGTTCGCGTTTTCCAACACCGGCAACGAGCTGGACAAGACCCTGACCATGCAGGTTATGGAAGAGCGGACCAACATCCACTTTAATCTGACCTTGGTCAGCGAAGCGGAGCGTGAAGAAAAGCTGAACCTGAGCTTCAACAGCGGCGATTACTACGATGTGTACATCAAGAGCGGCATCAGCGCTGTGGACGCTTTCAAGTATGGCTCCCAGGGCGTCATCATTCCGCTCAACGATCTGATTGACCAGTATATGCCCAACCTGAAGGCCCTGCTGGATGCGCAGGACGTGTGGAACGAAATCACCTCCGCCGACGGCAACATCTATGCGCTGCCCCAGCTGGACGGCCCCGGTATGGCGGCTCCCTCCACCTTTATCAACCAGAAGTGGCTGGACGCGGTCGGCAAGGAAATGCCCACCACGCCGGAAGCCTATCTGGATGTTCTGCGGGCCTTCGTCAATGACGATCCCAACGGCAACGGCGAAAAGGATGAATACGGCATCTACTGCCCCTCCGGTGCGGTGGAGTACACGCTGCCTGTGTTCGGCGTGGCCATGGACTATAACACCTATTCCATGTATGACGGCGCGGACATGATCTATATTCCCACCTCCGAGGTCTATAAGGAATTCCTGGCCTTCTGGGCCCAGGCCTATCAGGAGGGTCTGATTAACCAGGACTGCTTCACGGCCACCTGGGATGACATCAACGCCATCGGCGCCACCAGCGATACCCTGGGCTGCATCCCCACCTGGGGCGTCTATCAGCACGTCGGCACGGAGCGCGACGAGGACTATGCACCTCTGATGCCCTTCAACGGCGCCAACAGCGTCCCCACCAGCAGCGGCGTGAAATACGGCGCCCTGTGCATCACCGACAAGTGCACCAATCCCGAGCTGATCTGCAAGTGGGCGGACTATTTCTACTGTGAAGAGGGCGCCATTCTGGCCCGCATGGGTGTGGAGGGCGAGACCTACACCGTGGACGAGAACAACAAGTATCACTGGATCACCGACGGCACCTGGGGCAGCGACGCCAACGCCGTCCGCAACTCCGCAACGCTCTACGGCTGGTATCCCGGCCCCATGACCAAGGCGCTGTTCTTTGACGAAGGCCAGGCGAACCCCGAAGAGCTGTTCCTGTATCAGCAGCGCCTGCAGCTGTTGACCCAGGCGGCAGAGCCCTTCCCGTCTCTGAGCTGGACGGAGGACGAGCTGAATGAGAAGTCCGTGCTCATCACCACCATCAACGCCTACTATTACGAATACATGGCGCAGGTCATTACGGGCCAGCTGGATCTGGAGGACAGCTGGGATGACTACCTGGCCAACATGGAAGGCATGGGCGTCGCCCGTCTGAACGAGATCGACAAGGCGGCCTACGACCGCTGGCTGGCGGAGCAGGAATGATCCTGTTTTGAATATGTCCGAGTAACAAGAGCGATAGCCTGCCCGGGCTAGTTCCTGGGCAGGCTTTGGGTCTATGCAGGAAAGGTGGGCTTTTGTCGAATGCGGCAGAAAAAAGCAAAGAAAAAAGCCGGGGCCGTCGGGGAAAAAGGGAAAAACTCGTTTCTGCTGCGACTGATGAAGGATCTGAAGACCAATTACATTCTGTATCTCATGATCCTGCCGGTTGCTGCGTACTACCTGCTGTTTTCCTATGTTCCCATGACGGGCATCCAGCTGGCTTTCAAGAATTATCGGATCAAGGATGGCATTTGGGGAAGCCCCTGGGTCGGACTGGCCCATTTCCGGCGGTTTTTCAGCAGCTACAATTTCTCCACGCTGATCTGGAACACCCTGGCAATCAGCCTCTATTGCCTGATTATCGGGGCGGTGATCCCGGTGCTGTTCTCTGTGCTGATTAACTATATCCGCAGCAGCAAATGGAAAAAGACCCTGCAGATGGTCACCTATCTGCCCTATTTTATTTCCACGGTGGTTCTGGTGGGCATGCTGGGGATCTTCCTGGGGGACAGCGGCATCATCAATGTCTTCCTGGAAAAGCTGGGGATGGGCAGCGTCCCATTCCTGTCATCGGGCAAGCTGTTCCGGCACGTCTATGCCTGGAGCGGCGCGTGGCAGGGTCTGGGCTACAGCTCCGTGATCTACATCGCGGCCCTGTCCGGTGTGGATCAGCAGATCCACGAGGCTGCCATCGTGGACGGGGCCTCCATCTGGCGCAGAATCTGGCATATCGATCTGATGGAGCTGCGGCCCACCATGCTGGTTCTGCTGATTATGAGCCTGGGCAGCCTGATTAACGTGGGCTATGAGAAGGTTCTGCTGATGCAGAACTCCCTGAACACGTCCACCTCGGAGATCCTGTCCACCTATATCTATAAGGTGGGCCTCATCAACAGCGATTACGGCTTCTCCACAGCCGTGGGATTGTTCAATTCCCTGGTCAGCATGGTTCTGCTGCTGCTGGCCAACCGGGTGTCCAAGAAGCTGGCCGGCTACAGTCTTTGGTAGGAGGAGGGGCATATGTTCAAAGAAAAGAATGCAGTCCTCCGGAGGCGGAAGATCCGGGATTCCCGGGCGGACAAGACCTTCTACGCCGTCAACGGCGTGGTCATGGTTCTGCTGTTTCTGCTGTACGCCTGGCCGCTGTGGTTTGTGCTGATTGCCTCCGTGTCGGATCCCAATCTGGTTCAGGCCGGAGAGGTGCTCCTGTGGCCCAAGGGCTTCCACCTGGAGGGCTATAAGCTGATCGTGGAATACAAGGACATCCTGCGGGGCTATTTCAACTCCATCGTCTACACGGTGGTGGGCACGGCGATCAATCTGGTCATGACCATCTGCGCCGCCTACCCCCTGTCCAGAAAGGACTTTATGCCCCGGAAGATCCTGGCAGCCCTGTTCATCTTCACCATGTATTTCTCCGGCGGCCTGATTCCCATGTTCCTGCAGGTGAAGAATCTGGGCCTGTATAATACCCCCTGGGCCATGATGATCCCCTGCGCCGTGTCCATTTATAACGTGCTGATCCTGCGCAGCTTCTTCATGTACGGCATTCCTGCCAGCCTGGAGGAGGCGGCGGTGCTGGATGGCGCCAATACCTTTCAGATGCTGTGGCATGTGATGCTGCCGCTGGTCAAGCCCACCCTGGCGGTGCTGGTGCTGTACTACGCCGTGGGTCACTGGAACGATTATTTCAGCGCGCTGATCTATCTGAAGGATAAGGCATTGATGCCGCTGCAGTCGGTTTTGCGGGATGTTCTGATTGTCGGCAAGATCGATATGCAGACCGGCGGCATGGAGATGGAGGCCATCATCCAGAAGATGAAGC
>JAEDJR010000146.1 GCA_016296235.1 Oscillospiraceae bacterium | reverse complement strand
CCCCCAGCCTCCGCTGCGCTCCGGCAGCCCCCTGTAGAGGGGGCACGAGGGGGTGCGGCGCAGTTTCAAATCATCCGCGAAGCGGATACCTCCATTGTCAATTGTCAATTATCAATTGTCAATTCAAAGTCAAATCCCATTTTTTTGGACTACCGGTATCAGCGGCGGGCGGATGTCTGTGGTGCACAGGCATACCCGGCAGTCCTCCAGAACGTATTCGTGGAGCCGGTAGGGCATGGGAGACAGGGCCTGCTCCAGAACGGCTTCCTCCGGGGTGAGCGTCACGCGGAAGGAATCCAGGGGAACCGTCAGACCACGGCCCAGGGCCTTGACAAAGGCCTCCTTGGCGGTCCACATCCGGTTCAGGGCCTCTGGCTGGCACAGCGTTGGAAGCTGTGCCAGCCATTGTGCTTCCTGGGGGTGGAACCGCCGCCGGGCAATCTCCAGGGTGCACCGGGGCAGCTCCGCGTCCACGCCCACAGGACAGTCGGAAACGGCGCAGACCGCCCAGTTTCCTGCATGGCTCAGGGAGAATTGAGGCGTCTCCCGGCCTTCCAGCAGGGGCTTGCCCCAGGGATTTTTCGTGAACCGCTGCTGCCCGGCGGGAATGCCGGCCTGCTCCAGGGCGTATTGCAGCAGCCACCCGGCCCCGGCAACCCGGGCGCCGTCGGCATCCAGCCGGCAGGCCAGGGCCCGGGTTTGCCGTTCCTGCGGCAGAGCCGGCAGAAGCTCCCGCCAGACGCCGCGGAACCAGGGGCGAAGATCAAGCGCATACAGTTCTGCCATAACGACTCCTTTTTATTCCGTCCGCAATGCCTCTACCGGATCCTTCTTGGCAGCCAGCTTGGAGGGCACCAGACCGGCGGCCACGGTCAGAGCCATGGAAATGGCAATGAGAATCACGGCGGCCTGCCAGGGCAGGATGGCGCTGAGGCTTTCGATGCCCGTCAGATGCTGAACGATGGCGTTGATGGGCAGCAGCAGAAGAAGGGTCACGCCGATGCCCATGACGCCGGAGACAAAGCCCTCAATGAGGGTTTCCGCATTGAACACCCGGGAGATATCGCCCTTGGAGGCGCCCACGGCCCGGAGAATGCCGATTTCCTTGGTGCGCTCCAGCACGGAGATATAGGTGATGATGGCGATCATGATGGAGGACACCACCAGGGAGATGGCCACGAAGGCGATCAGCACATAGGAAATGGCGTTGATGATGGTGGTGATGGAGGACATGAGCAGGGCCACATAGTCGGTGTAGGTGATTTCATCGTCGGGATTGTCCACGGCGTTGTTGTAGGCCGTGATGCAGCTTGCGATGGAATCCTTGTCGGAGAAGGTGGCGGCGTAGATGCTGATGGCGGTGGGAGTGTCCTTGTCCACATAGCCCAGCAGCTCCAGATTGTCCTCATAGGTGGAATCGGAAATCGTGGGCGGCATATAACGGTCATAGAGATAGGCGTACTGGCTGTCGGAGAGCTGCAGGGACGCCAGCTGCTGGGCAGGGAGCTGCGCCAGGGCCAGCTGTTCCTGGGTGATCTCCCCAGTCTGAGCCATGGAAGCCAGGGTGTAGTCCGGCAGGGCCTGCAAGTCCAGAATGGCCTGAAGCTCCTCATCGGACAGATTGCCCAGATCCAGGTTGGAGGCCAGCTGCTCGGAGGTCATGGCGCTGAGCTGCTCCCGGACGGAGGCGGTATACTGCTCCGCGGCCTGCTGGCGGATGGCGTCCTCCACCCGGCTGAACAGCTCCTCATCGGTCATGTCGGAAATATAATCCCGGACGGTGGCCTCGTCCACGCCCATTTCCTGGGCGTAGACCTGCACGACCTGGGCTTCAATGTCGGCCCGGGTCAAGCCCTCCATCTGCTGGGACACGGCGTTGTCCAGGAATTCCTCCGTGGGCCGGGAGGCCACATCCAGGTACATGGCGGCCTTTTGGGCCGTATCCTGCAGTGCGATTTCCTCCAGAATGGCGGCCCGCTTTTCCCGGTCGGTGGGCGCGGGATCGTCCTGGGTGGGGAACGGAAGGCCGGAGATCACGTCGGTGGCCGGATCCGCCAGCTGGGCGGCCAGAATGGGCTGGGACGCCAGCTCCTCCAGCACATAGTCCGTCAGCAGGCTGGTGTAGGCCATGGAGCCGGAGAGCATGGCGGAGGTGGCGTCAGGATTGGGCCGGATGATGCCGGTAACCTTCAGGGTAACGCCGGTATCCTCCGAATTGTACAGGAATTCCAGGCCTGTTTTGGTGGCCCGCAGGTCCGTATAGGTGCCGGTGGCCGGGTCTTTTTCGTAGCACGCGGCAGGCAGGAGCATTTTGTAGGTCTTGCCGCAGAGCTCCTGGTAGGTCCAGGATTCGTCTTCCTCCACGGGGATTTCCGTCTGATTGAGGGAGGCCTCGGCGATGGCGTCCACGCCGGAGATCTCCTTGAGGCCCAGGGCGTAGAGCATCAGATCCGGCAGCTCATTGCGGCTGTTGACCACCAGAACCACTTCGTCATAGCGCTCCGGCCAGCTGCCGTAGATCAGGTCGTACTGCTCCTGCACCAGGGGACTGACGGTCTCGCCGTTTTCGCCCGGCAGCATTTCCTCCCAGACCTTCATGGAGCCGAAGCCCATCATATTGCTCATATAGGCCGAGGAAAGGCCGGAGGCGCCCTCGCCGTAGATGCCGGAAAGCGATTGCTGGATCAGATCCATGATATCGGATTTGACGATCTCCCCGTCGGGATCCTGGGCATAGATCTCCATGTTCAGGTCGTAGGAATACTGAATGGCGCTGGTGTAGGCGCGGATCGGGGTGTCCGGATCCTGCAGATAGGCCCGGAATGCCCGCAGATTGTTGGTCTCGGTTTCGGCGGAGGCGAGGGAGTTCATCATGTCGTACAGCACGGTGCTGCCGTGAATCCGGCCGTCGTCCACCCGGTTTTCCAGGGCCTCGTCATGGGCGCCCATCATGGTGGTCATCATGGCGGTCATGTCCGTGGTCTCGGCCTGAATCTGGATGGGATAGGAGGACAGGGTGTCCTCCTGCACCTGGTTGATATAGGTCTGGATGCCGTTGGACAGGGACAAAATCAGGGCGATGCCGATGATGCCGATGGCGCCGGCGAAGGCGGTGAGAATGGTGCGGCCCTTTTTGGTCATCAGGTTGTTCAGGGACAGGCCCAGGGCCGTGACCATGGACATGGAGGGCTTCTTTGTGCCGGTGTGAGCCTTTTCCGCCTGCTCCAGAGCCTCCTCGGCTTCGGAATAGGGGTTGGAGTCCGAGACAATCCTGCCGTCCAGGAGCCGGACGGTGCGGGTGGCGTACCGCTCCGCCAGCTCCGGATTGTGGGTGACCATGATGACCAGCCGGTCCCGGGCCACCTCCTTGAGAATCTCCATGACCTGGATGCTGGTCTCGGAATCCAGGGCGCCGGTGGGCTCGTCGGCCAGGAGGATTTCCGGATCGTTGACCAGGGCCCGGGCGATGGCCACCCGCTGCATCTGGCCGCCGGACATCTGGTTGGGCCGCTTGTGCATCTGGTCGCCCAGACCCACCTGCTCCAGAGCCTCCCTGGCCCGGCGGTGCCGCTCGGCCTTGCTGACGCCGGAGAGGGTCAGGGCCAGCTCCACGTTGGCCAGGACGGTCTGATGGGGGATCAGATTGTAGCTCTGGAACACAAAGCCGATGGAGTGGTTGCGGTAGGCGTCCCAGTCCCGGTCCCGGAATTCCTTGGTGGAGCGGCCCGCAATCAGCAGGTCGCCGCCGGTATACTGATCCAGGCCGCCGATGATGTTCAGCAGGGTGGTTTTGCCGCAGCCGGAGTGGCCCAGAATGGCCACAAATTCGTTGGCCCGGAAGCAGATGTCCAGGCCCCGCAGAGCCTCCACCCGGTTTTCGCCGGCGCCGTAGACCTTGGTGATTTGCTTGAGTTTCAGCATGATTCGGTTCCTTCCTTCTGGGTCTGGAGCAGTCCCCGGCGGATGATATCCAGCTGCTGCTCCAGCAGCCGGCGGTTTTTCTGCTCATGATCCGGATTGCGCAGGGCATCGGTCAGGGCAAACATGCAGATGCTGATGAACATCTGAATCACGGCGAAGCACTGCTGGCTGTCCTGCAGAGCATAGCCGGAGGCCTCCAACAGGGCCTGCGCGTCCCGGGCCACAAGAGATGGGTTCAGGATGTCGGAAAACTCATTGAGATCCAGCTCCGTATTCAGGCGGATCAGTTGATAGATCCGCGTCTGGGTCAGAGAACGGCGGCACTTGCTTTTGCGCCACAGCACCAGGTCGTACATGCCGAGAATGGCGGCAAAGAGGTCGCTGCCGTGGACGGTCAGCTGGGCGGCGAACATTTCCTTGGCCGACTGAACCAGGGTCTGCAGCAGGTAGGCGAACAGATCCTGCTTGCCGGAGAAGTACTGGTAAAAGCTGCCCCGGGAAATCTCCGCGTTCTGGATGATTTTGTTGATGGAGGCGTCCATATAGGACACGGTGGTGAACTCCTGCCAGGCGGCGTCCAGGAGCCGCTGCCGTTTGGCCTCCGGCAGGTTGAAAAATGTGGAGCTGGGCATGGGATTCCTCTCCTATACAAAAATATGACAAGGTGTCATTATCATACATGACACCTTGTCACAAGTCAAGAAAACTCTGTCAGCTTTCACAAAATATTCACATTTGATTTGGTCAGATTTCCAATCCGCAGCAAAGTGCCCTTACATGAGGGAGACTCTTTTGTGCGCAGCAGCCCATGGCTCCCCTGCAATCGGGGAGTCTATTCCGGTGCGCAGCAGCTCATGGCTCCCCTAC
>JAEDJR010000145.1 GCA_016296235.1 Oscillospiraceae bacterium | reverse complement strand
CCGCCGGCATGAAGCCCGAGGACGACCGTCTGCCCAAGCGTCTGCTGCAGGAGCCTGTTGTCAACGGCCCCTCCAAGGGCATGACCTCTCAGCTGCCCCTGACGCTGCCCGAATACTACGAGGCCCGCGGCTGGGTCAACGCGTTCCCCACGGATGAGACGCTGAAAAAGCTGGGCCTGGACGAGTGCGTCGGAAAATAAAAGCAGAATGGCCCCCAGGCGACGGAGCTTCTGAAAGCTGCGGCGTTCCGGGTTGCGGTTCTGCCCTGCATACGGTATAATGAAACAGGGAGGGGTTTTCCAAGCCCCTCCCATGCTTTTTAGGGGAGGGTTCGTATGATTGAAGTTCGCGTATTTGCCACACTGCGCCAGGGGCGCGAAAAGGTCACCATGCTGGAGCCCGAGGGCATTGCCTGCGCCGGGGATATTCTGGAGAAACTGCATATTCCCCGGGAGGAAGTGTCGATTCTGTTGATTAACGGCTTCCATCAGAAGCCGGAAACGCCTGTGAAGGATGGGGACATCGTGGCGCTGTTCCCCCCGGTGGGAGGCGGTTGACGTATGGAGCCCCGATATGAACGGAATGTTCCAACCCTGAGCGAAGCGGAATGCGCCCTTCTCCGGACCAAGCAAGTGCTGATTGTCGGCTGCGGCGGCCTGGGCGGCCATCTCATCGACCAGCTGGCCAGAATCGGCATTGGTTCCCTGCGGGTTGTGGACGGAGACGTGTTTGAGCCGTCCAATCTGAACCGGCAGCTGCTTTCCGAAGTACCGCTTCTGGGGTTTGGCAAAGCCGCCGCCGCTGCGGAGCGGGTCCGCCGGGTCAATCCGGACACAAAGATCGAGGCGGTGGAGGCGTTTCTGACGGAAGCCAACGCGCCGCAGCTGATTTCCGGCTGCGATGTGGTTCTGGACGCGCTGGACAATATCCCCAGCCGCAGAATCCTGGCCGCCGCCTGTGCCGAGGCCAGGGTGCCCTATATCTACGGCGCAGTTCAGGGCTGGGTTGCGCAGGCCGCCATTTCCCTGCCGGGAGACGGTCTGGTGGAAACCCTGTATCCGCAGGACGTCCGGCTCACCAACAAGAGCGTCCTGAGCTTCACCCCCGCCCTGTGCGCCTCCCTGCAGAACGCCCTGTGCGTCAAGCTGCTGACGGGCCGCCCCGTGGAAACCGGAACCGTTTTCTATGTTGATTTGCTGAACCAGGAGTTTGAGGCCATCCGCATGGTCAATTCTTCGGACCCTTGGCGCATACGATATGAGAGGGAGGGATGACCCATGGCATCGAACTACGCAGGCTATATGGGAAAGGTCATGCTGGTGGATTTGAGCACCGAAACCGTGACCGAATACCCCTGGACAGACGAGCAGCGGGCGCTGTATCTCGGCGGAAAAATCATGGCCGCCCGGATCCTCTGCGACCATCTGACAGGCAAGGAAGCCCCATTCAGTGAGGAAAACTGGGTGGTAATCTCCACCGGCCCCCTGACCGGAACGGGAGCGCCCAGCTCCGCCCGGTTTGACGTCTCCGCCCTGTCGCCCCAGACCGGAATTCTGGCTTCGTCCAACTGCGGCGGCAGCTTCGGCTTTTACCTGAAAAAGGCCGGCTATGACGCCCTGATCCTGAAGGGCCGGTGCCGCTCTCACCGCTGGCTGGAGATCCGCGAGGAGCAGTTCCTCTTTCACGACGCCGATGCGCTCTGGGGCATGAAGGTGGGGCCTTGTCAGGAAAAGCTGGCGGAGCTTACGGGAAAGAACCGGTTCGGAAAGCTGTGCATCGGCCCCGCCGGAGAGAATCTTGTGAAGTATGCCGGCATCATCAGCGATGAGCGCGCCGCCGGCCGTACCGGTCTGGGCGCTGTGCTGGGCTGGAAGAATCTGAAAGCCATCACCGCCTTCGGCACCAAAACCATTCCCGTCCACAACAAGGAAAAGGCAGCTGCCTGGTGCAAAAAGTGGATCGAATACCTGCAGAAGCACCCGCTCACCGGAGAGCAGCTGCCCCGTCTGGGCACGGCGGGTCTGGTCAGCTCCATGCAGATGCTGGGGATTCTCTCCACCAAAAACTATTCCGCGGGCCAATTTGAGGACTTCGAAAAGGTCAGCGGCGAGGCCCTGGCCGAGGAATACAACATCACCAACAAGGGCTGTCTGACCTGCCCCATCCGCTGCGCCCGCACCGTGAAGGTGCAGGGCAAGACCGTCAAGGGCCCCGAGCTGGAAACCCTGGGCCTGCTGGGCGGCAACATCTGCAACAACGATCTGCAGAAAATCCTGGACTGGAACTACGAGCTGGACGAGTTGGGTATGGACACCATCTCCACCGCCAACACCATCGCCTGGGCCATGGAGGCCAACGAGAAGGGGCTGTGGGACAACGGCCTGGAATTCGGAAAAACAGACAATCTCTCCCAGGTCTTTGACGACATCGCCCATCGCCGTGGGATTGGCGACGAGCTGGCCGAGGGCAGCAAACGCCTGTCCAAGAAATACGGCGGCAAGGAATTTGCCATCCATTCCAAGGGCCTGGAGCTGGCGGCCTATGAGCCCCGCCGGGCTGTGGGTCAGGGCCTCGGCTACGCGGTGTCCAACCGGGGCGGCTGTCACCTCAACGGCGGCTACCTGGTGATTATGGAGGGCCTGGGCCTGCATATGGATTCCCAGACGCCCAAGGCAAAGGCAGACCTGACCATGACCTTCCAGGATCTGATGGAGACCATTTCCGCGTCGGGACAGTGCCTGTTTACCTCCTACGCCTTTTTCCCCGGCTTCCTGCTGACCAAGCCCAACGGCATCCTCACAAAAACCGTCAATGCCGCGGCGCCCCACATCGGCTGGGCGGTGCGCCTGATTAACAGGCATCCCAGAATTGCCGCCATTCACCTTCCGATTTTCCAGCACACCAAGATGATTGAGCTGGCTCTGGGGATGAAGATGAACTTCGGCCGCTATGTGGAGATCGGGGAACGGGGCTACACCCTGGAGCGCTTCCTCAACACCAAATTCGGCATCTCCGCCGCCAATGACAAGCTGCCCAAACGGCTGACCGATGTGCCCCAGGATCCCGGCAATCCCAAAACCAAGGTTCCGCTGGAAACCATGAAACTGACCTATTATCAGGCCCGGGGCTGGGATCGCAACGGCATTCCCACGGAGAAAACCCTACGCCGTTTGAAGATCAAATGATTACGGTGAAGCTGTACGGCCTGCTCCGTCTGGACTCCGGAATCAAGGAGCGGCAGATGGAGGCAGGCACGGTCCGGGACGTATACGCCCGGCTGACGGAGCTGGGCGTGAGCAAACAGGCTCTGGACGGCTGTGTGATCCTTGTGAACGGAAAACCCGCAGGCAAACGACAGAAATTACATGACGGCGACGCGGTGCAGCTGCTGTCCCCCGTCGCCGGAGGATAAGGAGGATACAGGATGGAACTGCCTTACAAACTGGAAGTACTCTGGTGCCGTACCTTTCAGAGCGTCCTGAAGGTGGGCAACTACTTCATGGGCTATCGGATGCCTAAATACCTGGAGGGCCCCGGCAAGATCCGGGAGCTGGGCGCCTTTCTGAAGGAGAAGGGCCTCAACGATGTGCTGGTCGTCACCGGCTCCGGCATGGTGCGCCGGGGACAGGTGCAGCCCATGCTGGATGGGTTCGCCGCCAACGGGATCCGCTATGCCCTCCAGACCTATGACACCACGGATCCAACCTCCGACGATGTGGAGCTGGGCTACAAAACCTACAGGGAAAACGGCTGCAAGGCCATCGTGGCCCTGGGCGGCGGCTCCCGCATCGACTGCGCCAAGGGCATTGCCGCAAAGGCCGTGCATCCTAAAAAGAAAGTCTCTCAGCTGCAGGGCCTGCTGAAGGTGCACTGGCCGATTCCGCCCTTTGTGGCCATCCCCACCACGGCCGGCGCAGGCTCCGAAACCACCGTTGCCGCGGTCATTACGGATTCTGCCACCCACCGCAAAGCCGCCATCAACGACCCGTTCCTGATTCCCAAGTACGCCGTTCTTGACCCGGAGCTGACCGTGGGTCTTCCGCCCTATACCACCGCCACCACCGGAATGGACGCCCTGGCCCACGCGGTGGAGGCCTATACCAACCACACCTACAACACCAAGCTGGAAAACAAGCTGGCGAAGGAAGCCGTGAAGCTGATTCACGACAACATTCTGACGGCGTTTGAGGACGGCAGCAATCTGGAAGCCCGGCAGAATATGCAGCGGGGCGCCTTCTATGCGGGCCGCGCCTTTACCCGAGGCTGCGTGGGCTATGTCCATGCGGTGGGTCACACCCTGGGCGGCCTCTACGGCGTTCCCCACGGTCTTGCCATGGCGGTGCTGCTGCCCCATGTGATGCGGGAATTCGGCGCCTCCGCCCACAAACGTCTGGCGGAGCTGGCCGATGTCTGCGGCATCGGCGGGGAAAATGAAGCGGTGAAAGCGAACAACTTTATTCGCTGGATCGAAGAGACCAACAAGAAAATGGGTCTGCCGGATTCCTTTGACGTGATTCGGGACGAAGACATCAACCAGATGATTGCCTGGGCAAGGAAGGAAGCCAATCCCCTGTACCCCGTGCCCGTGGTCTGGTCGCGGAAGGATTTCCGCCGGCTCATCGAATCCATCCGCAAATAAAGTCCGAGCTCCGGGTACCGCAGGTTCGGAGCATCCGCAGACACAATCAGGCCGCACGCAAAGCCTCCCCCCTGTGTGGGGGCGCCCTGCGTGCGGCCTGTTCATGCTGCCTCCCGGTCTCTGCCGCGCCGGCAGAAGGATCGGGATTTTCATTCACAATATCATTGA
>JAEDJR010000144.1 GCA_016296235.1 Oscillospiraceae bacterium | reverse complement strand
GAGGAGATCGCCGGGACGGCGGCACTGATCGACACCTACATCAAGACAGCGCAGGCCGGCATTGTGCAGACGGCCAACGCCTTGGAAGGACTCAAGGAGCTGAGGAGGCGCCTGGAAGAAAGGCACTTGCCTCAGAAACAGGAAGGAGGAGAGCATGGGAACGGTTAGCGTCTGCAAGGACTGCCAGGAACGGAAACCGGCCTGCTGGGGCAGCTGCCAGCGGTGCATAGAGGCGAAGGAAGCGATGCTGGAACGGCAGCAGGCCGTGAAAAAGAAGCTGTATGATGGGGCAAGGATGAACGCGGTACAGTATAACGGGCTGCGAAAAGCCAGGAAACGGAGGTGATAGATTGGAAGGACTGACACAAGGGGCGGCGCCGATGACCAGGGAAGAAAAAAAGAAATGGCTTATGCGGGTGACAAGGATCAACGAAGAGATCAGGGAACTGGAGGAGATGCGAAAAACAAGCATGGAACGGGCAACCGCCATCACGGCGTCCTACTCCAAGGCGGCGGCCGGGGGCGGCGCAGATCCGCACAAGTTCGAGCCGGTGGCCATGGCGGGGGAAATCCTCGACAAGCGCATTCGTGATCTGCAAAAAGCGGTGGCGGAGGAGGTGATGGTAATAGGCAACATGCAGAAAACAACCAACATGAGCGATAAACGGAGAATCCTGCTTTTGCGGTACATCAGCGGGATGGAGTGGGACGAGATCGCGAAGAGAATCCATTACAGCGAGCGGCACGCAAAGCGGATGATGGATGACGCAATCGATCATCTGATTATCCCGATGGAACTGGCAGAAGGGGAGAAGGAAAGCGAGAAAGAACAAACATGTCATGGAATGTCATAAAAATCTATGCTACAGTGTAAGCAGAAAAACCCGGACAGGTGAAGAAAGTCCGGGTTTTTCCACATTCTGAACCAGGAGGCGGCGGCATGAGCATGACAAAGACGGCACGAAAGCTGGAACTGGCCCTGAATCTGCGGGGCGAACCGGTTGTGCTGGAAGAGAAACGCTTTTGGAGCGTGGAATGCAAACGGATTATGACCTGCTACAAGGTGCTGCGCTGTGAGCCTGGACAGAAAAAACAGGTTTTGCTGAAGACCTGGAAGCTTCGGGAGGCCACGCTGCTGCTGGCAAACCTGTATCTTCACACGGAGGTGGGAACCGGTGGCTGAGCTGAAGGGAAAACAGAAAAAATTTGCCGACGAATACCTGCTGAGCTGGAACGCCGCAGACGCAGCAAGAAAAGCGGGCTACAGCGAGGACAGCGCCGCCAGCATCGGCAGCGAAAACCTGAGAAAACCACATATTGCGGCGTACATTCGCGCCCGTGCGCAGGCGCGCGACGCCGTAACCGTGGCAGCGGAGGAGGAGCTGATGGCCTTCCTCAGCTCCGTTGTACGGGGGAACGTGATGGATCAGTTTGGATTGGAGCCAACATTGGCTGACCGGCTGCGGGCAGCGGAAAACCTGATGAAGCGCTATTCCGTGGGCGATGACAAAGAGGCCAACGCGCTGACAAAGCTGGACAAGCTGCTGGAAGGGATCAGCGATGCAGCTAAGCGATAAGCAAAAGGCGTTCTGGAATGAGCCATACCACCGCTGGAACATCAAGCACGGCGCCACGCGATCAGGAAAAACCTACATGGACTATTTCGTGATCCCGCGGAGCATCCGGGAGCGGGTAGGGCAGCCGGGCAGCATTGTGCTGCTGGGAAACACAAAGGGCACTTTGCAGCGGAACGTGATAGAACCGATGCAGGACATCTACGGGACGGATTTGGTCTCCAGCATCAAGAGCGATAACACCGCCCGCCTGTTCGGGGAGCGGGTACACTGCCTGGGAGCGGACAACGTGAAGCACGTGGACCGGCTGCGAGGCATGAGCATCAAATACTGCTACGGTGACGAGGTGGCCACATGGAACAAGGGCGTATTTGATATGCTCAAAAGCCGCCTGGACCGGGAATACAGCCGGTTTGACGGCACCTGCAACCCGCAGGGGCCTGACCACTGGTTCAAAAAGTTCATTGATAGTGACGCGGATATTTTTCAACAGCAGTATTCGCTGTATGATAATCCATTCCTGCCGCGGGTCGTTTTGGAGAGCCTGGAGCGGGAGCACAAGGGCATTTTCTTCGACAGGTACATTCTGGGCAAATGGGTGGCTGCTGAGGGCCTGGTCTATCCCATGTTTGGGTCACAATGCATCGCAAAAACGGAGCCCAGGGAATACACAAAGTTTGCGATCTCCATGGACTACGGAATCCAGAACGCAACGGCCATGATCCTGTGGGGCCTGAGCGGGAATGTATGGTACGCGGTCAAGGAGTTTTACCACTCAGGCAGGGAAACCAACCGGCAGAAAACAGACATGCAGTATTACGAGGATCTGCTGGCGCTGGCCGGCGATCTGCCGATCTACCGGGTCATCATCGACCCGTCCGCCGCATCCTTCCTGGCGCTGATAGAGCAAAAGAGGCAGTTTCGGGTATGGGACGCGGACAACAGCGTGATTGAGGGCATACAGCACACGGCGCAGTGCCTTGCCGATGGAAAAATTAAGATCAACGACTGCTGCACAAGGACAATACAGGAATTCGGCGTCTACGCATGGGAGGAAAACAGCGCGGAGGACAGGCCGATGAAGGTCAACGACCACGCCATGGACGCGGTCCGTTATTTTGTGCAGACCATGCAGATATACAGGGAACGACGGGCCAGCGGGATCATTTATTTCTGATTTCCGCAGCCGGCCGCCAGAGGGGAGAAAAGGATGTACGTATACCAGGATCTGGAAAAACTGGGAGATGACGAAAAAAAGCGGATGGATTTTGTGCAGAGCGTGGTGAACCAGCACAAAAGCAGCCGGAGATATAAAGAGGCGAAGGCCGCGGAGGAATACTACGCGAACCGAAACCCGACAATCCTGAAATACCAGAAGCTGCTGCGCAATGCCATGGGACAGCTGGTGCCGGACATCTGGAGCGCAAATTACAAGCTGACCCACGGAATTTTCCGCAAATTTGTATTGCAGCAGACACAGTATGTACTATCCAACGGCGTGAGCTTCCAGAAAGAAGAAACCAAGAAAACGCTTGGGAAAACCTTTGATTTTGAGCTGCAGCACCTGACAAAAAAAGCGATGGTGGATGGCGTTTCCTTCGGATTCTGGAATTATGACCACCTGGAGGTGTTTTCCTTTGTGGAAACGGACATGGAGCCGGGATTTGCCCCAATCTGCGACGGAGAAACCGGCACGCTGCGTGCAGGCGTGAGGCACTGGACGATCGGAGACGGGACAGAGAGCGGGAAACAAACCGAGCGAAGGACGTTATATGAGCTGGACGGATATACCGAATACATAAAGCGGCATGATGAGGAAATGCAGGTCCTGCGGGAGAAAAAAACATACACAGAAAACGTAAGGACAGACGGAATTGGTACTGTGGAAATATCCGCCGGCGAAAGCTACAGCGGGTTTCCGATCATCCAAATGTACGCCAACGACCTGCATCAATCGGAGATTGTTGGCATCCGTTCCTCCATCGACTGCTATGATTTCATTAAGAGCGGGATGGCAAACAACATCGATGAAACGTCGGTGTTTTACTGGACGCTGGAAGGCACCGGCGGAATGGGCGACGCCGACCTGGCGGAATTTGTAAAACGCATGAAAGAGCTGAAAGCGGTGGTGTTGCAACGAGGAACGAAGGCGGAGAGCCACACACTGAGCATCCCGGTGGAGGCCAACAAGCTGATGCTGGACTACCTGAAAAACGATATGTACGAGAATTTTATGCTGATGAATCCGGCGCAGATCCTGAGCGGGAACATGACAGCAACAGCGATCCGCATGGCATACCAGCCGCAGGATGATAAATGCGGTGATTTCGAATTTTATATCCGTGATTTCATCGGGAAGCTGCTGGCGCTGATCGGCATTGATGATGAACCAAGCATTCGGTGGAACCGCATCGCAAACCAGACGGAGGAGACGCAGATGGTGCTGATGGCGGCCCAGTATCTGGACGAGGAAACACTGCTGAACAAGCTGCCATGGATGACGCCGGAAGAGGTCAGAACTGTTTTGGATCGACGGTCTGCGGAGGAAATGGAGCCGGTTGTGATAGACAATAATCCTGATGAGGTATTTGCCTAATGCGGCAGGATGAGGGAGAGCTGCTGACCGAGCGGGAGCTTGCCAAGCTGGAAAAACGCATCCGGCAGGAATATGGTGTGGCACAAAAAGAGCTGGCAGACACCATCACGCAGTATTTTGCGGATTTCGCCGTGCGGGATGAGCAAATGAAAAAGCTCATCGGCACAGAGCAGAACGGCAAAACATGGACGGAGGCGGACTACCGGCAATGGCGGCTTGCGCAGATCGGCCGTGGAGAGCGTTTTCAGGCGCTGCAGCGGCGGATCGCGGAACGGTATACCAACGCGCGGGAAACGGCGGAGCGCTATGTAAATGACGCCACACCGGGCATTTACAGCCTGAACAGGAACTATGCGGCCTATACTATTGAGCAGGTGGCCGGGAATGTTGGATTTGATTTTTGGGACGAACAGACGGTGCGGCGCCTGCTGGTAGAGCAGCCGGAGCTGATGCCGCACTACCCGGAGAAGCGGGCCATCAAGCGTGGCATTGACCTGGCATATGGCCAGAAACAGATCGCCGCCAGCGTGACAAGCGGTATCCTGCAGGGGAAGAGCCTGAAAGCCATGGCGGACGACCTGCAGGAGCGAATCCCGGAAATGAGCCGGAACAGCGCACTGAGGGCGGCCAGAACGGCAGTGACCGGGGCGCAGAACGCCGGCCGGACAGACAGCTATGCCGCAGCGGA
>JAEDJR010000143.1 GCA_016296235.1 Oscillospiraceae bacterium | reverse complement strand
CAGGGGGCTGCCGGAGCGAAGCGGAGGCTGGGGGTTTGTGCAAGTTTGCAATTGCTCCGTTTGAACGGTAGAATTGCTTGTCGATACAACCCCCAGGCCGCCCTGCGGGCGTCCAGCCCCCTGTGTAGGGGGCACAAGAGCTGCGCAGTAGCCGTTTCAATCATCCGCGAAGCGGAACTTTCCACTGTCAACTTTCCACTTTCCACTGCCCCGCAACCCCCTTGCGGCTTTGTTCCGCACGCATTATAATAGAAGCAAGAACTGCGCAGGGAGTGGTGGAGATGACCGCTTTTGACTGGAAACTGTTGATTCCGGAGCTGGAGAAGTGCCTGGCTTTGCCCCGGGAGAGCCTTTGCTGCGGTGTGCTGGAGCTGTGCCGGCCTCAGCTGCCGCCGGAACCGGAGGGGGGCTGGCTGCCGTGGATTTATCAGGCTCTGACGTTGGGCCTGTATCCGGACCCGGAGGTGCCGGCGCCGGATCCCGTGCGCCTGGAGGCGGTGGAGACGGTCTACCTGCCGGCCCTGGAATGGGCCCTTGCCCATGAAACCTGTCCCTTTGACCCCATGACCGACCTGCTGGCGGTGCCGGCGGAGTCCCTGCCCCAGAGCCGGATCCGGGAGGAATACGGCCGTTTCCAGACCCTGGTGGCCCGGAGCCATCTCATGGCGCTGCTGCGGATCGGCCGGGTCTGCATGCCCTTTGACACGGCGTCCCATGTCATCGGCGTCCACAATGTGGCCCTCCACGCCGGGCTCCTGGCCCAAAAGGCCGGCCTGCCGGTGGATCTGCCCCTGGTGTCTGCCGCATCCTTCGCCCACGACGTGGGCAAATTCGGCTGCAGGGGTGCCAATGCCCGGCGCATCCCCTATCTGCATTACTACTATACCTGGGCCTGGCTGGAGGAGGCCGGGCTGGAGGAAATCGCCCAGGTGGCCGCCAACCACTCCACCTGGGATCTGGAGTTTGAAAACCTGCCCATGGAATCCCTGCTGCTGATCTACGCCGACTTCCGGGTGCGGGGTCACCGGGAAAACGGCCGGGAGGTCATGGAAATCTGCTCGCTGGAGCGTAGCCGGGATATCATTTTCTCCAAGCTGGCGGATATGACCGAGGAAAAGCAGCGGCGCTACCGGACGGTCTACTGCAAGCTGCGGGATTTCGAGGCCTTCCTGCTGGCCCACGGCGTGTCGCCGGAGCTGGAGCAGACCGAGCTGCTGCCGGTGACCGGAAAGGATCCGGCGCTGCTGTCTCCGGAGGAGGCCCTGCAGGGCCTGCGGCAGATGACCTTTGAGAACAACGTCCGCCTGATGCACACCATCACCACGGACCGTTCCTTTGAACAGCTGCTGGAGCAGGCCCGCAGTGAGCGCACCTCCGCTGCCATCCGCACCTATCTGCGGCTGCTGGATGAATACAGCACCTATATGTCCCGGGCCAACAAGCAGAAGACCCTGGCGTTCCTCTATGAGCTTTTGATGCACCATGAGGGCGACGTGCGCCGCCGGGCCGGACAGATCATGGGCCAGATTCTGGCCAACTCCGGCCCCCGTTATCGCAAAGAGCTGCCCCAGGGCGCGCCCAAGCAGGCCATGGCTCCGGCCATGATGGCCATTCTGGATCAGTCCGCCGAGCTGTGGGACAGCTATATTGAGCAGTGCCTCCATCCGGACCGCCGGATCACCCCCAACCATGCCCAGCGCATTTCCAACTCCCTGAAGGCCATCGCCGAGAGCCTGTTCGTCTGCTGCGACGAGGGGGAGGCGGAGGCCATGGCCCGGCCGCTTCTCCGGCGGCTGGAGACGGCCCGGGAGGAGGACCGGTTCATTCTGGCCGACGCCCTGTGCCACGTTCCCCTGCAGGCCTTGCGGCAATGGGAGCCGGCGGCGCTGACCGGAGCTGTGCTGCCCATGCTGGACGGGCCGGTTCACCACCGGGTGACGGCGCTGCAGGTTCTGCACCGCCTGCTTCCCCTGTTCCGGGAGTCGCCGGATGCGGCGGTGCCGGAGGCCCTGGCCCGGGCGGAGCAGGATCCGGAATTCGCCGTGGCCTACCTGGCCCGGAAGCTCCGGAGAATCCTGCAGCCCCGGACAGAGGAGCCTGTCCCCATCGATGCGGCCCGGATGTATCTGAGCAACCTGAAAAACGCGGTTCACTGGACCGTGAAGCTGGTGCAGATCGACGCGCTGTGCGACGATGCGGCCCACCATCCCCAGTCCGCATTCCACACCGCCACGCACCTGTCCAACCTCCTTTCCGTCAGCGAGCATCTGCCGGTGCGGGAATACGCCGGCCAGGGCCTTCTGCGCATTGCGCCGCGGCTGACGGTGGATCAGCGCAATGAAATTGTCGTGGATCTGCTGCGGGAGCTGGAGAACGGCCGGGATCAGGTGTCCCGCTTTATCCCGCCCTACCTGGGCGGCCTGCTGTGCCTGCTGCCCCAGAAGGAGTTCGACGAGGGCGTGGACTTCCTGGAAAACATGATTCGCTCCGGCGTGGAGCGCTCTGCCCGGGCGGCAGGCTACACCCTGGGCGAGATTCTCAACCGGATCCCCAACAACCCCGCCGTCACCGGCCGGGCCCTGGGCATCCTGGCCACCGGCGTGGCCCACTATAAGGACTCCATCCACCAGACGGCTTTGGCGGCCCTGTGCCGGGATGTGCTGTCCAGTCCCCGGCTGCCCCTGGAGGTCCGGCGGCGGGAGTTCCTGCGGATTGACAAGAAGCTCCTGTGCCTGCTGGCGGAGCCCCGGGAGAACCGGCTGACCTTCTTTAACCGGGCCGCCATGCTCAACCATCTCTACCGGTTCCTGGTGGAGTGCGAGGTGAATTTGGGCAGCTTCCCCCTTCAGCCGGAAAAGCCCGTGGCCTTTTTCCCCGGCACCTTCGACCCCTTCTCCGTGGGACACAAGCGCATCGTGGAGGAGATCCGCGCCCTGGGCTTTGAGGTCTATCTGGCCATTGACGAATTCTCCTGGAGCAAACGAACCCTGGCCAAGCTGCGGCGGCGGAAGATCGCGGCCATGTCCGTGGCCGGCCTGTGGAACGTCTATCTGTTCCCCGATGAGATCCCCGTGAATATTGCCGTGCCGGAGGATCTGGCGGCGCTGCAGGCCCTGTTCCCCGGCCGGGAGCTGTATCTGGTGGCCGGCAGCGACGTGATCCGCCATGCCTCGGCCTACCAGTCCGACGCCCCCGGCGCCGCTGCCAATTACAACCATGTGATTTTCCGCCGGGAGGAGGCGGAGCAGCCCGGCGAAGCACCTCTGGAGCGCATCATCCGGGGCAAGCTGAAGCTGCTGACCCTGCCGTCCTACTACGAGACGGTGTCCTCCACCCGAATCCGGGAATATGTGGACAAGAATCTGGACATCTCTATGTTGGTGGACCCGGTGGTGCAGTCCTACATCTACGAATACGGCCTGTATCTTCGTTCGCCCCAGTTCAAGCAGGTGCTGGAGCCCCAGGAGCTGTACTACCGCCGTTATGGGGCTGATGAGCTGCCGGAATTTCTCAAGGGTGCGGCCCGGGGCCGCAGTCCCATGGCCGTGAGCCTCCACAACCGCCGGGACGGCCGGCTGATGGGCTGGGCCTGCGGCCACACCGCAGCGCCCTATGAGCTGTATGAGGTGGTGGAGGACATTGAAGCGGCGTCCTTTGTCCGGCGTCACACCTCCGGCCGGATTCTGGTGCTGGATCAGGTGTCCTGCCGGGACGGCGAAACCCCGGAGGTCTGCCGCCGCCTGGTCAACGAACTGCTGGCCCGGAGTCTGACGGGGGATCATACCTACGGCCTGTGCCGCCTGCCCCAGTCCCGTCCGGCTCTGCTGGAGGCCCTGGAGCAGCTGGGCTTCGCGCCCATTCCCCGGCAGCAGGGGCTGTATTATGTGGATATGCGGGATCCCATGATCTTCATCCAGGACGTCTACCTGTCCCTCAAGCAGCCCCACCGGGACGACCCGGAGGTACAGGCGGTGGTGGAGGCCCGGCGGCCCGCCATGCGCCGTGCCCTGACGGGGCTGTTCCCGGGGAGCCTGGTGCTGACCTTTGACGCCGAGACCCTGAATCAGGCCCTGCTGACCAAGGTGCAGGCCCACAATCCCGTGCCGGATATGCCCAGGGGCGGACGCCGCCTGGGGGCCTGTATGTGCGTGCCCTACGGCAAGATTCTCTCCGACGCCATCGTCCCCAACACCGTCACCAAGACCCTCCATGTGGAGAAGGTCTACACCCAGGACATCTCCGCCTTTACCGTAGAGGAATATCCCGGCTATTCCAGCCTGGTCAACCAGATCCGGACCATCAAATCCTTCCGCCGCCCGGTGCTGCTGGTGGATGATCTGCTCCACAAGGGCTACCGCATCGACAATCTGGATCCCCTGTTCAAGGCCGAGGGCGTGGATATCCGCTGCATCCTGGTGGGCATCATGTCCGGCCGGGGCAATGACCTGATGCAGCTCCAGGGCCGGGCCGTGGACTGCGAGTATTTCATTCCCAACCTGCACTACTGGTTCACGGAGAGCGGCCTGTACCCCTTCCTGGGCGGCGACAGCGTGGAGGACGGCGGCATGGAGCAGATGTTGCCCTCCATCAACATGATCTTGCCCTATTATTATCCCAAATACATCTATGACGCCCCTCCGGCAGGAATCCGGCGGCTGTCCAGGACGGCCCTGGAGAGCGCCTGCGCCATCCTGGAAATCCTGGAGCGGCAGCATCAGCGAACCTTCAGCACGGCTTTGACCCTCCGCCGTCTGGGAGAGGCGGTTCACAGCCCCCGCCTGCCGGACAAGGGCCGGGAGATGCGCTATGATCTGAGCGTCCCCGCGTCGGCCTACGTCCGGGAGGATCTGACCCTCCTGCTGCGGACGGAAACGGAGTGACCGAAAAAGAGGGCGTA
>JAEDJR010000142.1 GCA_016296235.1 Oscillospiraceae bacterium | reverse complement strand
CGTCTGCCCCGCCGTGTGGGTATCGCCAAGGCCAAGGAGTTGATCTTCTCCGGCAAGATGATCAAGGCCGACGAGGCGGAAAAGATCGGCCTTGTCAACGCCGTCTACGCCCCCGAAGCTCTCATGGACGGTGCTATGGAGATGGCCAAGTCTTTCACCAAGAACGCCCCCATCGCCGTGAAATATGCCAAGGCCTGCATCGACCGCGGCATGCAGATGGACATTGACGACGGTATCGCCGTCGAGAACGAGCTGTTCGCCATGTGCTTCGCCACCGCCGACCAGAAGGAGGGCATGGGCGCGTTCCTGGAGAAGCGTCCCGCCTCCTTCCAGAACAAGTAAGGGGGGCATACCGATGAAGAAAGTACGCATCATCTCCGCCGAGGAGGCCGCCCTGCTGGTCAACGACGGCGACATCATCTCCACCGGCGGCTTCGTCAGCTCCGCCTGCCCGGAAGCCCTCAGCAAGGCGGTGGAAAAGCGGTTTCTGGAGACCGGCCATCCCCGTGATCTGACGCTGTTCTTCGCGGCCGGTCAGGGCCACCGGGACGGCACCGGCGGCGACCACTACGGCCACGAGGGCATGGTCAAGCGCGTCATCGGCGGCCACTGGGACCGTGCCGCCTCTCTGGGCGCGCTGGCGCTGGAGAACAAAATCGAGGCCTATAACCTGCCCCAGGGCGTTATCTCCCATATGTACCGCGACATTGCCGCCCACAAGGTGGGCACCATCACCCATGTGGGCCTGTATACCTTCGTGGATCCCCGCAACGGAGGCGGCAAGCTCAACAGCGCCACCACCGAGGACATCGTGAAGATCGTCAATATCGAGGGTCAGGAGCGGCTGCTCTATAAGGCTTTCCCCATCAATGTGGTGTTCGTTCGTGGCAGCTACGCCGACGAGTACGGCAACTGCACCGTCCACCATGAGATCGGCCCCATCGACGTCACCGCCATGGCCCAGGCCTGCCGCAACTCCGGCGGTAAGGTCATCGTGCAGGTGGAAAAGGTGGTGCAGGGCGGTACGCTGGATCCCAAGCTGGTGGCTATCCCCGGCATCTATGTGGACGCCATCGTCATCGGCTCCGCCGAGGACAATATGCAGTGTCTGGGCACCCCCTATGACGGCAGCCTCACCGGCGAGTACCGTATCCCCATGGACGCCATCCCCGCCATTCCGCTGGACGCCAAGAAGATCATCGCCCGCCGCGCTGCCATGGAGCTGCCCCAGGACGCCATCGTCAATCTGGGCACCGGCGCGCCGGAGAAGATCGCCAACGTGGCCGCCGAGGAGGGCATCAGCGACAAGATGACCCTGACGGTGGAGGCCGGCTCCATTGCCGGTGTCCCCATGGGCGGCACCCAGTTCGGCGCGTCCGCCAACGCCATGGCCATCCTGCCTCACAACGTGCAGTTCGACTTTTATCAGGGCGGCGGTCTGGACGTGGCCTTTCTGGGTCTTGCCGAGACGGCCCCCAACGGCGACCTGAATGTGTCCAAGTTCGGCACCCGTCTGGCCGGCGCCGGCGGCTTCATCGACATCACCCAGAACGCCAAGAAGGTGGTCTACTGCGGCACCTTCACCGCCAAGGGCCTGAAGACCGAGTGTCGTGACGGCGCACTGGTCATCACCCAGGAGGGCGCGAAGAAGAAGTTTGTCCGGCAGGTGGAGCACATCACCTTCTCCGGCAGATATGCCGTGGAGGTGGGTCAGCCTGTGCTGTACATCACTGAGCGCGCTGTGTTTGAACTGCGTCCCGAGGGCGTGACCCTTATCGAGATCGCCCCCGGCATCGACCTCCAGACCCAGGTGCTGGATCAGATGGAGTTCATGCCCAAGATCGCCCCCGACCTGAAGCTGATGGACAGCCGCATCTTCCGCGAGGAGAAGATGGGTCTGGCCGACGACAAATAAGGAGGAAACGAAAATGGCATTGATGACCGCGAAAGAATACATTGACTCCCTGCGTAAGCTGAACACCCGTGTCTACATGTTTGGCGAGAAGATCGACAACTGGGTGGATCACCCCATGATCCGCCCCTCCATCAACTGCGTGGCCATGACCTACGCTCTGGCCCAGGATCCCCAGTATGAGGACCTGATGACCGCCACCTCCAGCCTGACCGGCCACAAAATCAACCGCTTCACCCACCTGCACCAGTCCAGCGAGGATCTGGTGAAAAAGGTGAAGATGCAGCGCCTGCTGGGCCAGAAGACGGCTAGCTGCTTCCAGCGCTGCGTGGGCATGGACGCCTTCAACGCCGTCTATTCCTCCACCTACGAGATCGACGAGAAGTACGGAACCCACTACCACGAGAATTTCAAGAAGTTCCTGATCTACGTCCAGGACAACGACCTGACGGTGGACGGCGCTATGACCGACCCCAAGGGCGACCGCAGCAAGGCTCCCCATGAGCAGGCCGATCCCGATATGTACGTCCACGTGGTGGAGCGCCGCCCCGACGGCATCGTGGTCTGCGGGGCCAAGTGCCACCAGACCGGCTCCATCAACAGCCACTGGCACATTTTTATGCCCACCATCGCCATGGGCGAGGCCGACAAGGACTATGCCGTGTCCTTCGCCTGCCCCACCGACGCCGAGGGTCTGTATATGATCTACGGCCGCCAGTCCTGCGACACCCGCAAGATGGAGGAGGGCTGCATCGACGTGGGCAACGCCAAGTTCGGCGGACAGGAGGCTCTGGTGGTTCTGGATCACGTCTTTATCCCCAACGAGTACATCTTCCTCAACGGCGAATATGAGTTCGCCGGCACCATCGTGGAGCGCTTCGCCGGTTATCACCGCCAGAGCTACGGCGGCTGCAAGGTAGGCGTAGGCGACGTGGTCATCGGCGCGGCGGCGCTGGCCGCCGAGTACAACGGCGTGGAGAAGGCCAGCGCCGTGAAGGACAAGCTCATCGAGATGACCCACCTCAACGAGACCCTGTACTCCTGCGGCATCGCCTGCTCCTGCGAGGGCTGCCCCACCAAGGCGGGCAACTATCAGATCGACCTGCTGCTGGCCAACGTCTGCAAGCAGAACGTCACCCGCTTCCCCTATGAGATCGTGCGCCTTGCTGAGGACATCGCGGGCGGCCTGATGGTCACCATGCCCAGCGAGACGGACTTCAAGTCCGACACCGTGGTAGGCAACAACGGCGAGACCATCGGCGAGATCTGCAACAAGTACTTCGCCGCCCGCGAGGGCGTCAGCACTGAGGATCGCCAGCGGATCATGCGCTTCCTGGAAAACATGTGTCTTGGTGCGGCAGCGGTGGGTTACCGCACCGAATCCCTGCACGGCGCAGGCTCGCCCCAGGCCCAGCGTATCATGATCGCCCGACAGGGGAACATCCAGGAAAAGAAGAAGCTGGCCAAGAACATCGCCGGTATCCAGAAGTAACATAAGGAGAAACGATTATGGATTTCAATTTGAGTCGTGAACATCAGCTGATCCGCAAGATGATGGCGGAGTTTACGGAAAAGGAAGTCAAGCCCATCGCAGCGGAGACCGACCGCACCTGCGAGTATCCCCGTGAGAACATCGAGAAGCTGTTTGACCTGGGCGTCATGGGTATGTGCGTTCCCAAGGAGTACGGCGGCGCGGGCGCCGATCCTCTGGCCAGCGCCCTGTGCATTGAGGAACTCAGCAAGCAGTGCGCCTCTACCGGCGACATCGTGGCCACCCACAACGGCCTGTGCTGCGACCCCATCATGACCTACGGCACCGAAGCCCAGAAGCAGAAGTACCTGCCCATGCTGACCACCGGCCATCATGTAGGCGCTTTCGCCCTCACTGAGCCCAATGCCGGCTCCGACGCCTCCAAGGGTCAGACGGAGGCCCGTTTGGAGGGGGATCATTATGTGATGAACGGCTCCAAGATCTTCATTACCAACGGCTATGTAGCGGATGTTTTCGTGGTGTTCGCCATGACCGACAAATCCCGGGGCACCAAGGGCATCTCCGCGTTTATCGTGGAGAGCAGCTTCCCCGGCTTCTCCGTGGGAAAGCACGAGGAGAAGCTGGGCCTCCACGGCAGCCCCACCGCAGAGATCGTGTTCCAGGATTGCATCGTTCCCAAGGAGAATCTGCTGGGCGCAGAGGGCAAGGGCTTCTCCATTGCCATGGCGACCCTGGACGGAGGCCGTATCGGTATTGCGGCGCAGGCACTGGGCATTGCCGAGGGCGCACTGGCCGAGGCCATCAACTACACCAAGGGCCGTATCCAGTTCGGTAAGCCCATCAGCAAGTTCCAGAATACCCAGTTCACCCTGGCGGATATGGAGCTGGGCTGCGAGGCAGGCCGTCTGCTGACCTATCAGGCCGCTGCCGCCAAGGGCGAGGGCAAGCGCTATACCAAGCTGGCCGCCATGGCCAAGCTGTTCACCTCTGAGCACGCCATGAAGACCACCACCAAGGTGGTGCAGATGTTCGGCGGCTATGGTTACACGAAGGACTACCCCGTGGAGCGCATGATGCGCGATGCCAAGATCACGGAAATTTATGAGGGTACGTCTGAAGTCCAGCGCATCGTCATTTCCGCCAATATGGGACTGTAAGCAAGGAGGTAACAGGAAAATGAAGATTTTTGTGACAGTCAAGCAGGTCCCCGATACCTCCGGTAAGGTGGCCGTGAATCCCGATGGTACGCTGGACCGCGCTTCCATGCAGACCATCATCAACCCCGACGACCTGAACGCCGTTGAGGCCGCCCTGTCCCTGAAGGACGAGCTGGGCTGCAAGGTCATCGCGTTCACCATGGGTCCTCCTCCCGCGGAGGGCATGCTGCGTGAGCTGATGGCCATGGGCGTGGACGAGGGTGTGCTGATCACCGCCCGTGAGTTCGGCGGCTCCGATACCTACGCCACCTCCCAGATCATTGCCGCCGCCATCGACACCTACGGCGTGGAGGCTGACGATATCATTCTGGCGGGCC
>JAEDJR010000141.1 GCA_016296235.1 Oscillospiraceae bacterium | reverse complement strand
TCATGAATCAAAAATGGAAATCCCTGGACGCCAGCCGTACCCTGAAGGCCGTGTTCTGGTTCTTTACCCTGGCATTTCTGGTGGCAGCCGTGGTTAGCTCCGACCGGGCGGCCATGTTCTCCGGCCTGAAAGCCATCTATACCACCCCGGCACAGGTCACCAAGGACTACTTCCAGGTGGGCAGCGTCTCCGCGACCTTCTTCAGCACATTCCTGGTCAGCCTGCTGTGCGCCCTGCTGTATCAGCTGCCCGGCGCTGTGGCCAACGGCGTGTCCTTTATCGCCTATGGCCTGACGGTGGGCTTCTGCTTCTGGGGTATGCACCTGCTCAACGTGGTTCCCTGTATGCTGGGCGTGGTTCTGTACTGCCTGGTAAAACGGGAGCCCCTGGGGAAGAATGTCAATTTCATGCTCTTCTCCACCGGCATTGCCCCCATTGTCACGGATATGTTCCTGCGCTATCCCGGTGTGGAGCTCCACGGCTATACGGTGGGCTCCGTGCTGCTGGGCCTTGTGGTGGGCGTGGTCATCGGCTTCTTCACGCCCGGCGGCTGCGCCTATGCGCCCAATGCCCACAAGGGCTTCTCCCTGTATTCCGCGGCCCTGCCCCTTGGCATGATGGCCTTCTTCCTGCGGGCGGTGCTGTACCAGATTCTGGGCGGCCAGCTGCCTCCTGTGGAGGCGGTTCTGGGTCCCAGCCGGCCCGGCGTGTTCTATGGCTTCCTGGGGACGGTGTTCTGCCTGTGCATCCTGCTGGGCCTGTGGAAAAACGACTGGTCCTTCCGGAGCTATGGCAAGCTCCTGCGGGCCTCCGGTCATAAGACGGACTTTTCCAGCGAATTCGGCCCGGCGGTGGCCCTCATCAACATCGGTGTCTACGGCCTGTTCCTGATGCTCTACTACACCCTGGTGGGCGCCAGCCTCAACGGCGCGACCCTGGGTCTGGTGCTCTGCATGGTGGCCTGCGCCGTGGCCGGTTCCCATCCCGGCAACGTCTGGCCCATCATGGTGGGCTATGTGGCGGCCAGCTTCCTGGCCAAGACCTTCTATCTGGGCGAGACCTTCACCCTGGCCATCAACGCCCAGCCCATCCTGACGGGTATGTGCTACGCCAACGGCCTGAGCCCCGTGGCCGGCAAGTACGGCTGGCCGGCGGGCATTGCCGCCGGTATGCTCCACTATATCCTGGTCACCTGCGTCCCGGCCCTCCACGGCGGCTACCTGCTGTACAACGGCGGCTTCACCGCCTGCCTGGTGTGCATTTTCTTCATCCCCATGCTGGAGCGGTTCTGCAAAACCAAGGAAGAGCAGATCGCCCGGAAAGCGGCAAAATAAGCATTTGCAACTGCACCTCTTTGTGGTACACTGGAACCACAAAGAGGTGCAGTTATGATTCGATACGATGCGATGAAACAGGGGACGTTTTTGTCCCGCCCCAACCGGTTTGTGGCCCATGTGGAGATCGGCGGCCGGGAGGAAATTTGCCATGTGAAAAACACCGGCCGCTGCCGGGAGCTGCTGCTGCCCGGTGCGGCCGTCTGGTGTCAGCACCATGACGCTTCTGACCGGAAAACGGCCTGGAGTCTGATTACGGTGCAAAAAGGGGAGCGGCTGGTCAACCTGGACTCCCAGGTGCCCAACAAGCTGGCCCTGGAGTATGTTCGTTCCGGCGGCCTGGGCTTTGTCCCCACGGTGGTGAAGGCGGAGCAGACCTTCGGACAGTCCCGCTTTGACCTGTATTATGAGGCCGGAGAGAACAAGGGCTTCGTGGAGGTCAAGGGTGTGACCCTGGAGGAGAGCGGCGTGGCCCGGTTTCCCGACGCCCCGACGGAGCGGGGCTGTAAGCACCTGCGGGAGCTGCAGGCCGCCGTGGAGGCCGGCTTCGGGGCCTGGGTGCTGTTTGTCATCCAGATGGCGGGCATCCGGCGCTTTGAGCCCAATTGGCCCAGAGATCCGGAATTTGCCAAAACCCTCTGCCAGGCGGCAGAGCACGGCGTCCGGGTGCGGGCGGTGGAGTGCGCCGTCACGGAGGACAGCCTTACAATCACAAAAGAGGTTCCGGTTATGCTGAGGGAGGAAACAGAATGAAAAAGAAGCTTTTCACTGCGCTGATCCTGGTGCTGGTTGCGGGATTTGTGCTTTGTCTCATCCCGTGGAGCCGGACGGTATCGGTTCACACCACGGCCTATGAATACAACGTGGGCCAGGAAGAACCCCTGGCAGTCCGCGATGTGGTGATCGAGGGCCGCTATACCGTGTATGTGTTCAAGGAAAACCAATTTGACGGAACCCTCTCTGTCAGCGGCTATGACTATTCCCAGCAGATGCCTGCAAAGATACAATTCTGGCACGACCGCAATCCCGGCATGATCTCCTACCGGGATGAAGCGGGGCAGCCCCTCGGCCGGGAGCTGGCATACATCTATTGCAGCCGGGATTTCACCCGGTTCACCATCCAGATCTTTGACCAGGAGCGGCAGGGCAGCCAGGTCATCAGCCATTGGAATGGCCGGGTGCTGTGCGCCGATACGCCGGATTACGAAACCATGGTGTCCCAAAGCGCCCAGGTGGGCTTTCGGGCGGATGAGATCGGTTGATAAAGCCAAGAGGCGCCTGCGGCAAATCAATGAGGATTTGCAGAGCAGCCGCAAAAAAGGCAAAACCCGGCCTGCCGATGTGATGTCGGGCAGGCCGGGCTGCTTATTTACACGTTGAACAGGAAGTTGACAATGTCGCCGTCCTTCATGATATATTCCTTGCCCTCACTGCGGACCAGGCCCTTGGCCTTGGCGTTGGCCAGGGTGCCGCAGGCCTTCAGATCCTCGAACGCGATGACCTCGGCCCGGATGAAGCCCCGCTCAAAATCCGTGTGGATTTTGCCGGCGGCCTGGGGGGCCTTGGTGCCGTTCTTGATGGTCCAGGCCCGGCACTCGTCGCTGCCGGCGGTCAGGAAGGAGATCAGGCCCAGCAGGGAATAGCTGCACTGGATCAAATTGTCCAGACCGGATTTCTCGATGCCCATTTCCTCCATGAACATGGCCTTTTCCTCCGGATCGTCCAGCTCGGCGATGTCGGCCTCCAGCTTGGCGCAGATGGGAAGCACCTGGCTGCCCTCCTTGGCGGCCAGCTCCTGCACAGCCTGGAAATGGCGGCTGGCGCTGGGATCGGCCACCTCGTCCTCGCCCAGGTTGGCGGCGTAGATGGTCTTTTTCAGAGTCAGCAGGTCGCTGGTCTGGATCAGCTCCATGTCTGCCTTGTCGCAGTCATAGGTGCGGGCCAGCTTGCCCTCGTTGAGGTGCTCCAACAGGCCCTGGAACACTTCCACTTCCTTGTTGAAGCGCTTGTCGCCGCCCTTGGCGGCCTTCTGGGCCTTGTCAATGCGGCGCTCCACCATTTCGATGTCGGCCATGACCAGCTCCAGATTGATGATCTCGATGTCCCGCAGAGGATCGGTGGAGCCCTCCACATGGGTGATGTTGGAGTCCTCAAAGCAGCGCACCACATGGACGATGGCGTCGGTGGAGCGGATGTTGCTCAAAAACTTGTTGCCCAGGCCCTCACCCTTGGATGCGCCCTTGACCAGACCGGCGATGTCCACGAACTCGATGACGGCGGGGGTGAACTTCTTGGGCTGGTACTGATCCCGCAGCCATTCCAGCCGGGTATCCGGCACGGAAACCACGCCCACATTGGGATCGATGGTGCAGAAGGGATAGTTGGCGGACTCTGCGCCGGCATTGGTAATGGCGTTGAACAGGGTGCTCTTGCCCACATTGGGCAGGCCTACGATACCTAATTTCATATATTCTCAAATCTCCTTTATTTTCAAGGGTTTCCGGGTTTTGAAGACGCCGTTGCGCACCAATTCCGCACCAATTTTTTGCGGCCGCACCAAATAAACTTACCTGCACGAAAGTCAACTGGCAGACTCAAATTGACGCACGGCATCGGAAAGGGAATCATCCGTAACATGGACATACCGATCCATGGTGGTTTTGATGCTCTTGTGGCCGAGCAGCTTCTGTAATACTTTGGGCTGCATTCCTCGCTCAATGGCACGTGTTGCGTAAGTGTGCCGGAGCGCATGCATACAGAAATGATCGATTTTTGCTTTGTCACACAGCTTGTACAGATGCGTATCGTAGGAACTGTTCTTTGCTGGTTCGCCTGTTCGCTCATTCACAAACACCAGGTCACGCATGACAAGGTATCCGACTTGCCCGGTCCGTTGGTCTAAGTACTCCAGAACCTGCGACAGCAACTCCGCCTCTTTCCTGGAGAACCGTTCCTCATAACAGGATTTCAGAATCTCATATGCCCGACTGGTGAGAGGAATTGTCCGATAGCTTGTGGCGGTTTTCGGTGGACCCGCACGCCATTGCTTGGTTGAGTGCCTGTACTCCAGTGTTTTGTTGATCGTCAGGGTATGCTTTTTCCAGTCAATCACATCCCATGTCAATCCGATCATCTCGGATGTACGGAGGCCTGTTTCCAGAAGTAACGCATACTGTCTGTAGTTGTGTGAATGCTTTGCAGTTTCAAGAAATCTTGCCTGTTCTTCGATGGTGAGAAAATGAATATCATCCACAGCCCGACAAGGCTTAGTGTAGCGAACTCCATCCATTGGATGTTTGAAGATCATATCGTTGGAAACTGCGGATCGTAAGATCGTTCCCATTGTAATATACGTTTGACGAATGGTAGAGCCGGCATATGTGGCATCCATTCGGTTCAAAACGATTTTACAATGCATGGGTTTTACATCCACCAACCGCATGGAACCGATCACTGGCTGGATATTGCGTTCGTACCTCTCTTGGTAGTTGCGCCTGGTGTTTGGAGCGAGGTCAGTGATCAGGTTGTCCATCCAGAAACGGAACCACATATCCATCGTCATGTCGGGATTTTTTACGATAAAGTCGTGGTTGTCTTCATATTGTGTATCTGCGAGCCAATTGCGAGCCTC
>JAEDJR010000140.1 GCA_016296235.1 Oscillospiraceae bacterium | reverse complement strand
CGCTGCCGCCCAGGGACAGCATGGCCGACTCAAAGCTGAGCCGGGTACGGGTGGAAGGCTCAAAAAACAGGGTGGCCAACTGCTTACCGGCGCAGGCCTGGCTGTACTTTGCCGGGTTTGCAATAATATCCTCCGCCGTGGCGATGAGCTGGTCGATCTCCTCCACAGAGAGGTCGGTAATATCGATAAGGTTTCTCATGGCGTGATTCCCCTTTGCGTATTGTTCTAAACACCTATTAAAAACAAAATCCGACGCCCTGTCAAGCGGAAAATGAAAACCCTCCGGGAATTTGCTTTCAGAAGCTTCCCGGAGGGGCTTGATATGGTTCAAACAGCGCAGTCCCTGCAGACGATCTCTTCACCGATCTTTCGGGCATGATCCAGCCGCACCCGCTCCCCGCAGCGGCAGCACACCGCCTCCGGGGACCGCTCTCCCCTGGCCGGGAAGCGCAGCGACGCCGGGCCCTTTTGAAAAATCTCCGCAGCGGGGGCGGTCAAAATGAAATCGATCAGCGCCTCTTTGGAAAGACCCTGAGGCAGCTCCTTCAGGTACAGCCGCAGACTGTCCCCGCTGTCCGGCGCATAAAAATTGAAAGCGGCCTTGCCCCGGTCATCCACCTTCAGGCGGCCGTTGCCCACGGTGGCGCCCAGCAGGAACTGGATCCCATCCAGCCAGCAGGCAGGGGATTCGGCCAGACATTGCAGCTCCTGACGGCCCAGATGCTCCCGGGCTTCCCATGCCGCCCGCACGCCGATGGCAAGACCGGGGCAGAAGTGGCCGTGAAAGGCGCCGGCCTGTTTGTATACGTGTTGGATCATGTTTTCTCCTCCCTTGCCCCGGAGGAAAGACGGGCGTCCCAGTAGATCCAGGCCACCTTTGTCTCCACCCGGTCATTCACCGTGCCGTCACTGCCGCAGAGGCTGCGGGCCGCGTCTGCCAGTCTGCCTGCCAGGGCGGCCCGGTCTTCCGTATCATCGAAAGAATGCCGGAGCAGATAATCAGCCATGTCCTCCGGGCTGCGCCGGTCCTCCCAGGCATAGTCTACCACCTGCACCTGGGGTTGGAAGCCGGCAGAAGTGACTGCCGCCAGCAAGGCGGCGCAGTCCGCCGCCGGATCGCTGAACTGGGGCCGGGGCTCCAGCCCCGCCCGGCGCATCACCGCATCCCGCAGCGGCTGCTGCCAGGCGGTGAAGCGGGACAGGAAGCACCAGCCCCGGGTCATGCCGCTCATCTTCCGCACCGTGTCTGCATCGTGAATGGCGGGGGACATGGTGGAAAAGCTGAAGTCAAAGCCCTGGGCGAACACCGGCTCCTGCCCGGAGATCTCATGAAAATCGCAGGCAAAGCAGCGCCAGGGGCTGGTGAAAGCCGCCATGTTCGCCTCCGCGTGCCGCAGCATCTCCGGGGAGATGTCCGTCAGGGTCACATCACAGCCCAGGTCCGCCAGCATCACGCCGTATTTGCCTACGCCGCAGCCGATATCCAGCACCCGGCAGCCGGGGCGGAGCATCCCCTGCTGCTGCCAGAAGGCCAGCACGGCCCGGTTGTAATCGCTCTGCCCCAGCTGAAAAGTCCGCTGGTAATCCACGGCGGAGCCGTTCCATTTTTCCGCAGATCCCTGTTTCATTCCGGCTCCTTTCCGTGCCCTGTGGGCACATTGGGGAAGGGCACGATCACCGGGATCCCCATGTACGCAATGGTATGCACGTGCATATTGTATACCGCTTCAATGGTGTCCGGCTCCATGCACTCCACCCCGCCGCTGGCATAGACGGAGGCGTCCTTCAGAAAGAGGAACCGGTCACAGTAGCGGATGGCCAGGTTCAGGTCGTGGAGCACGGTGATCACGCAGATGTTTTTCTCCCCGGCGATCTTTCGCACCAGCTGCATCACCTCGTGCTGGTTGCGGGGGTCCAGGTTGCTGGTGGGCTCATCCAGAAGCAGAAGGCGGGGCTCCTGGGCCAGCGCCCGGGCCAGCAGCACCTTCTGAGCCTCGCCGCCGGACAGGTGGGACAGGCTGCGCATCATCAGATGCTCCAGCCCCAGCTGCTCCAGCAGCTCCATCACCAGCTGACGGTCCTCCGCCGATTCGTCCCAACGGATATAGGGCCGGCGGCCCAGCAGCACCGTGTCAAACACGGACAGGTCGGAGGAGCGGGCGTTCTGGGCAACATAGGCCACCTGCCGGGCCATTTCGTTGTTGGACAGGGTGAACACATCCTGCCCGTCGATCAGAACCCGCCCGGACTGGGGCCGGAGAATGCGGTCAATGCACTTGAGCAGCGTGCTCTTCCCGGCCCCATTGTTGCCCAGGACAGCGGCGCAGCGGCCGCTTTCCAGCTGAAAGCTTACGTCCTTCAGCACCGGGGCGGCATCCCGCCCATAGGAATAGGTAATGCCTTGCAGTTCAATCATTGCCGCCCCTCCCCCGGAACAGAAGAATCAGGAACACCGGCCCGCCGATAAAGGACATGATGGCTCCAATAGGCAGGATCACCGGCGGCGCGATCAGCTTGGCGGCCGCATCTGCCAGGATCAGCAGCAGCGCCCCGCAGACAGCGGAGCCGGGGATCAGATAGCGGTGATCCTTCCCCACGAAAAAGCGCATCATATGGGGCGCGATCAGCCCCACAAAGCTGATGATCCCCGCAAAGGAAACTGCCGCCGCCGCCGACAGGGAGCAGACCGCCATGCTCAGCAGCATCAGCCGCTCCGCATTGACGCCCAGGCTCTTGGCCGTGTCATACCCGGCCTCCATGGCGTTGTAGTTCCAGCGGTTGTAAAGATAAAAGGCGAAGCAGAGGGCAAAGATCACCGCAAGAAAGCGCAGATCCCGCCAGCCCACGTTGCCCAGATTGCCGAAGGTCCAGAACACCACGGCACCCAGAGAGGTGTCATCCGCAAAGTACTGCAGCAGGGTGCTGCCGCCGGAGAACATGGCGCTCAGCGCGGTGCCCGCCAGGATCAGCCCGCCGGGGCCCATCTCCCGCTTCAGCCGGGAGATGGCAATCACCACCAGGGAGGAAACCGAGCCGAAGGCAAAGGCGCAGAGGGTGACGATATAGGGATTGCTGATGGAGACGGTGGAGTTGGAATTGGAATTGGTGATCATCCCGCCGCCGAACACGATGATGCCCAGGGCCGCGCCGAAGGCTGCCCCCTGGGAGACGCCCAGGGTGGAGGCAGAGGCCAGAGGGTTGCGCAGCACGCACTGCATCACCGCGCCGGAGGCGGCCAGAATTGCCCCGATCAGCATGGCGGCCAGCACCCGAGGCAGCCGGATGTTCCGGATGGCGGTGACATGCTTGGCCTCCCCGCCGCCGAAAAAGACCCGAAGGATCTCCGCCGGACGCAGGCGGATGGAACCGATGCCCATGTACAGCAGCGCTGCCGTCAGGGTCACCAGCAGCGCCAGGATCAGCGCTGCCTGCTTGCGCCGGGTATAACGTTCATATTGCCGCAGATTCGCGTTCGCTTTGTTTTGCACCCTTACTCCACCTTGCTCATATTTGTTTTCCGTCTTATTCGCCCAGGGTCACGCTGCCGTAGCCCAGGCCGTTCTGGTTCAGCAGCGCCAGATAGCCCTCATGGCCCAGGAAGAAGTCAAAAATCTCGTTGGCCTTGGCCTCAAAATCCACATCAGCAAAGGCTTCGGGGTACAGCAGCTTCCCCGCGTAATAGCCGCTGACAAGAGGGATCTCCACATTGGTATAGTTGGCGGTGGCATTGGGCCACTGATAGACCTGGCCGTTCTTCACGGCACTGAGCTGCCGGAAGAAGGCAGGATCCTCGCCATATTCGCTGTTGACCAGCTCCAGGTTGCCGGCATCCAGGATGATAAGATCCGGGTCCCAGGCCAGAAGCTGCTCCTTGTCCACCTCCAGACCCTTGGGCCCGTCGGCCAGACCCGCCGCCGCGTCCCTGGCGTGGATGGCGGTGAAGATGGCGTTGTTGGAGTATACGCCGCTGATGCCGTGGCCGCCCCGGAAGGTGGCCGCCGCCCCCAGACAAAGGGGCTTGGCTTCCTCGGGAATGCCTGCGGTTCGGGCATCCAGATCCTCCAGGCAGCGGCGGATCATGGCGATCACTTCCTCCGCCCGCTCCGACACGCCGCAGGCCTCGCCGAACACCCGAAGGGCCAGCTCGTAGTCCTCCCCAAACAGGGTGCCCTGGGGGGCGGCCACCACCGTCATGCCCAGCTGATCCTCAATATTGGCGACAATGTCCTCCTCATAGGTGCAGAGGATCACATCCGGCTCCGCCTCCAGAATGGCTTCCGGATTGATCTCCCCATAACCGCCGGAGGCCACCACCGGCAGAGCGGCCCAGGCCTCCTGATGGTACACGCCGTAGGCCATGAACAGGCTTTTATTCTGATCCCCGGAGGCCACGGACACCAGCTTGTCCGTCAGCTGCAGATAGGTGGCCATGCGGGTGGCGTTGCCCAGCGTGACGATCCGCTCCACCTGCAGGGGCACTTCCACCTGCCGGCCCAGACCGTCGGTAACGGTGCGGGTGCCGGAAGGGGCTGCTTCGGTTTCTGCCGCCGCCGGAGCGGCGCTTTCGGGGGATTGGGGGACGGTCTTGGTCTGGCCGCAGCCGGCAAGCAGACCTGCCATCATCAGCGCCGCCAGCAGCAGCGCGGTAATTTTCTTGCAATTCATGGGCTTTCCTCCAGGATAAAAGTATCATGCGATCGCTTGACCCCATTGTAACAGCGAAAAACCGGCGGCGGAAGCCCCCTGGGGGGATGCTTTTTCGCAAAAATTGATCAAAAGTCGTTCTCCGAAGGGACGCTTACCGGCAGAATGGCGAAGGAAGGAAGAAAAAACCGGCCTTCCCACCCTTTGGGCGGGAAGGCCGGGGCTTGAAAACCGCAGCCATTACTTGCTCATCACCTTGCCCAGCACCCGCAACGGCAGCTCGGGGGAGATGACAATGTCGGCGTACTTGGGGTTCAGGGAGTGCAGG
>JAEDJR010000139.1 GCA_016296235.1 Oscillospiraceae bacterium | reverse complement strand
GTTTACGTTGTTTAATTTACAAGGTGCACTCCGGTTTGAACCGGTTTGGTTCGCTGTTTCATCGGCGTTTCCGTCTCGGCAGTGAACTCATTTAGTTTATCACAGCTTCATCCGTTTGTCAAGAACTTTTTCCGTTTCTTTTTTCATTCGTCCGCCGTGTTTTGCGCTTCTCTCGAAGCAGCTTGCATATAATACTACGCCTTTCCCCTTTTGTCAACCCCTTTTTTCATATTTTTTCGGCGTTTTTTGAGATACCAGATTTGGTATAAAAAGCAGGCTTCTATCCCAATCTGTCGTGGTTCTTACGGTGCTTTCGACACCGCCGTTGTCAGAAGCGGAATGGCCAGCCAGAACAGCAGCGCGCCCGCCGCCAAAAAGTCGCCTGCTATGGTTTTCATGGGGTACATCAGCGCCGCAGCCAGGGCACAGGCTCCGGGGCCGGTCCACTTCCAGGGATACAGCTGTTCCCCCAGATGCCGGCAGGCGCAGGCCAGGGAAGACAAGAGCGAAAACACACCCATGGTCATGGCCGCTGACAGCAGCGGTTCCATACGCTCCACCACGCCAAACAGGCTGACAGACTGCGCCAGATCATACAGCGGAACCGGGCGCGCCGCCGCCAGCTGCGGCGTCAGGACGCCGGCGGTCACTGCTGCCAGCGCCGCAGCAAAGACCGGAAGCAGAAGCGGCAGCAGCCCGCCTTTTTTCCTTTCTCCTGTGCAGGGGCCATACCAAACGCCGGCCGGAAGCAGGAACAGTGCCAGGCACCAGATGCTGTGAGTCCAGTCCCCCTGGGGCTGCAATTCCTGCCATTGCACATCCGGCAGTGAGAATACAGTCAACACACCATACAGCACCAGCAGGAACAGGCACAGCACCCCGCTGCAGCGGGCGCAGGCGGCTGATCCCTTCCTGCTGCCCCAGGCCGCCAGAGCCAGCAAGGCCCAGCCAAGCTGCGGAAAGCCGTCCACCATGGGAAACGCCGCATCCGCCAGGCCGGCGGCCCAGCCCATGACCGCAGCCGTCCAGGCCAGGGTCAGTGCTGCCAGAAACTTGCCCAGCCACCCCATGGTTCCGGCCAACCGGGCCGCCAGGCCCTCTTCCGGCAGAACCCGGTCTATATAATAATAGTATCCCACGGCAGTGGCGCCGCCCAGCAGCACCCACGGCCAACTGATGCCGCAGAGGCAGACTCCCACGACCGCCGACAGGCCTGCCGCCATCCAGGCCCACCGCTGCCTTCTACCGATTGGCTGCTGCATACAGCCGCAGGCCCCCTTCCGTTTCCGTCAGCACCGGCAGGGAAAAATCATCCCCCCGCAGCAGCGCCGCCTGCACCCGCTGGAGGGTCACGCCGGTTTCGTGGGCAGAAAGATAGGCTGCCGCCTGTTTTGGATCCGGTGCAGGCCCGGGGCAGACGCAAACCTGCGCCGCCGGGCGCAAAACGCCGCTGTTGGCAACCTGGGGCAAGAGTTCCACGGCGCTGCCCGTCAGCACCACCTGTTCTGCCGTGCCGAGAAACACCTGTCCCTCCGCTCCCTGCCGCAGATCCTGCCACGCTTCCTGCCAGGTGGCGCCGCGGCCCTGGCAATCGCCGCCGTCCAGCACCACCCGGCCCTGCTCCACGGACACCACCAGGGCCTCCACCGGCGCCAGACGGGCCACATCGCTGCGTTCAAAGGGCATCCACCCCAACAGCAGCAGTGCCGCCGCAGTCAGAACGATCCATGCCGCGTATTTTTTCATTTCTGCCTCCGTAAATCCTGCGGACGCAGCGCGGCGTCCCGGTATTTTTCCCTGGCCAGCCGCTTGCGCAGCACCACACCGCCGGTCTCCGCCCGGTCGAAGGGCCGCAGATAGCTGACGCCAAAGGATTCCAGGCTGCCCAGGTGCAGCAACAGCACAATCAATCCTACGGTCAGCCCAAACAGCCCCGCCAGGGACGCGCAGATGGTCAGGCCGAATCGCCAGACCCGCACCGCCTCGGCCAGCTCCCTGCCAGGAATGGCAAATCCGCAGATTCCCGCCACGGACACCACGATCAGCGCGGCCGGTGAGATCAGCTTGGCCTCCACGGCCGCAGTCCCCACCACCAGGCCTCCGATGATGGACACGGTCTGGCCCAACGACTGGGGCAGGTGGATGCCGGCTTCCTGTAAAATCTCAAACGCAATCAGCAGGCCGATGACCTCGAACAGCGTCGGAAAGGGCACCTGCTCCTTGCTTTCGATGATGGCCCGGAGCAGCTTGGTGGGGATCATCTCCTGGTGAAAGGCCGCCATAGCGGCATACAACGCCGGCAGCAGCAGACTCACCAGCAATGCCGCATAGCGCAGCACCCGCACGCAGGAGGCCGACACATAATCCATGCCCCGATCCTCCGGCGAGGCCAGAAAGCCCGCCAGGCTCACCGGCGTCAGATAGCCCAGGGGCAGGCCGTCCACCAGCAGGCCCACCTGGCCCTCCAGCAGGCCCTGGGCAAACTTGTCCGTCCGCTCGGTGTATTGCAGCAGTGGAAACGCCGTGGCCCGGGAGCCGGTGACATATTCCTCCACGGCGGCAGGGGTCAGGAAGCCGTCGATGTCGATCTCCGTCAACCGCTGCTTCATTCGCTCCACCAACTGCGGATTGGTGACGCCGTCCAGCCAGACCACGGACACATTGGTCAGACTCCGGCGGCCCACCCGGGTTTCGTAGATTCTCAGAAAGGGAGAGCGCAGGTGCCGCCGCAGGAGGCTGGTGTTGGTACGGACGGTTTCGGTGAAGGCATCCTTGGGGCCTTTGACCGTATTCTCCACCTCCGGCGGAGAGGGGCTGCGTTTTTCACCGGTTTTGGCTTCAAAAGCCACGGCCTGGGTCAGTCCGTCAAACACCACCACGCAGAAGCCGTTGACCAGCTTTTTGCACAGGGATTCCATGTCCTCCACCGGATCGGCCACGGCGGAGTAAACCGTTCCCTCCAGGCACTGGGCCAGCATCTGCGCCGCCGTGCCGGACAGCAGCCTCGTGACGGGATGGAGGACGAAGTCGGCAATCTCTGAGCCGGAGGTCAGGCCGTCGATGAAAAACGCCGTGGCCGACACCTCCCCCAGCTTCAGGGGCCGGATCACCAGATCCGCCGCTCCTTCAAAGACCTGCTTGACATGCTCCGCCGAAATGCCCCGGGGATACTCCATTGAATCACCTCTTGCCATAGTTTGAGCCTTTTTCCTGCGCTTATTCACAAAAACAGACCGCGCCAAAGCCTTCTCCGCACAACGGAAGGCTTTGGTGCGGTCTTGTCTGTTTTTCAAACGCTCCCCGGCATCACTCTCGTGCCCCTTTACAAAGGCATGGAGTACGCCCTCGGATTTCGAACGCGTACTCCATGTCTTTGCTTATTTTGAGGCAGCATCCCAGGCCAGGGCCGCCTTATCAGGCTGTTTTCTCCGGAAGCACAGCCGGTCGGCCAGGAGACAGGCAGGCAGGGCCATGATGACATCCACCACGGAATGCTGCTTGAGGAACACCGTGGACAGGCAGATCAGCAGGGCGCTGACGCCAAAGGCCCATTTCCAGCCGGGGTGTTGGAACCCCTTGCAGTGCCAGGCGGTACAGAGCACCGCCAGCGCCCCCATCACATGGATGGACGGGCAGACGTTGGTGTTGGTGTCAAACTGGTAGAAGCCCGCCATAAAGCGGGTCATGAAATTGTCCCGCGCAAACTCCACCGGCCGGAGGTTCTGGCAGGTGGGGAAAATCAGGTAGGTCACAATGGCCGTCGTATAGGTCACCATGACAAATTTCATCATCGCCCGGAACCCATCGATATCATACAGCAGGGTATACAACAGCATCCCCACCAGATAGACAAACCAGAACAGATAGGCGAATACAAACCACTCGCAGAACGGAATGTAGTCATCCAGGAAGCAGTGAACGGGATAGTAGGAATCCACCTGGTAAAACCGCTCCACAAACAGGAACAGCAGGCCGAAAGCCGGCCAGAACAGCAGCAGATACAGATGGCGGAACTCCTTCGAGTTCAGATTACCCGGACGGAGCTTTCTATAATCCACAACAGGACTCTTTGGTTTCATAATGCACGGTCTCCTCCGACGCCAGGCCGCAGCGCCGCAGCAGGCGCAGAAGCCGGGGACGGTTATAGCGTTGAATCAGAATGAAGGGCAGATTGATCAGGATGCACAGGCTCGCCATGACGACGCCGCCCACACCGGGCCACAAATGCAGGCACCACAGTCCGGCCACGGCCTCCAGCAGGTGGGTCAGCTCCGCGGCGCAGGTCTCCCGGATCATGTCCGGCAGCCGGTCCCTGTAGTCGCCGTTCAGCTGTTTGGGCGGAACCAGACAGGGCAGAACCCGGCTCATATCCGGCAGCTTGTTCTGCCAGAACCGGATCCCCAGCTTCTCGTAGACCCGTCCGTTTTTCTCAAAGCTGCGGCAGCGGAACAGCCAGCGGTCGGCCTGCAGCCAGGACTTCGGGAACGCACGGCCAATAAAGAAAAACGCAACGGCAATCGCCGCCAGATAGCACAAGCAGCGCTTCATCTTTGATCCGCTTCCTTTCTTTGATACTCGCAGTCTCTTCGCTGCACCATGATACCACCCTGATTCTGACTTTTCAACCCAATTTCAGGCTCCCGCGAAGAATTCACAAAATCTTAAGAATTGTTGAGAGAATCCAGGCATGTACAGTAGGAACTGCGGTGCACCAGAATGCCTCGCCTACAATAGGGGAGGTGCTGAGCGCCAGCGAAGCGGAGGGGCCCGCAAGGGAGCGCCGCCAGTGGCGGAGTCAAGCGACCGCAGCGGTTGGGCAGGCACTTGCCTTTGCGCAAACGAAGTGCAGGGCAAAGGCTTAGTGCCAACCCGGGGTCAAACTTCCAAATATCATAGCAATTGCATACGAAGATTGGTATCTTGACACCCCTCAGTCAGCTTCGCTGACAGCTCCCCTATTGTAGGGGAGCCATG
>JAEDJR010000138.1 GCA_016296235.1 Oscillospiraceae bacterium | reverse complement strand
ATCCGCACCGGCTGCGTGCGCGCTCAGAATCTCCGAGGGCGTCATGGCGCCGGGCCTGTGCGCTGTCGCGGCGGGTAGATCGCCTGATTCTGGCGGTGGACAGCATTGCCCAGGGTACCCTGCTGGCAGAGGCGGCCAAGGCCCATGACGTGGTGCTGGAGGTTCGCATTGAGGTGGACTGCGGCGGCGGCCGAACCGGTGCGGAGATGGAGGATTTCGCGCCCCTGGTGCGGTTTGTCGAGTCCTGCCCGAACCTGAACCTGACGGGCCTGTATACCTTCCGCGGACTCAACGGTGGCATTGACGATCCCGCTCTGGCCGGCGCCAGGGAGGGCGAGCTGCTGGCGCAGTACCGCAAAACCGCCGAGGAAATCTGCGGACGGAACCTGGAGATCAGCGGCGGCTCGTCTCCCACGGGCAAATATGTCGCCCAGTCCGGCGAGGTGGATGAAATCCGCCCCGGAACCTATATCTTCAGCGACTACATGATGTTCAAGGAGTGCAACGCGCCGCTGGAAAACGTGGCTGCGCGGCTGGTCCTGACCGTGGTCAGCGTTCATCAGGACTATGTGGTGGTGGACGGCGGCTGCAAGACCTTCCCCACCGATCCGCTGCTGGATGTGGCGCCCTATTTCTTTGAAAGCTACGCCTGGTTCCCGCAGCATCCAGAACTGCGCATCCGCCGCCTGACTGAAGAGCATGGCATGGTGACGGCCGAAGGCCCCATGCCGGAGCTGAAGGTCGGCGATATGCTGGAGGCCATCCCGGTACACATCTGCCCGGCGGTCAATCTGCAGAATCAGATTTATGTGGCCGACAGCGGCGTTCTGCGGACGGAGCAGGTTGTCGGACGGGGCAAGCTGCAGTAATTCCATGGAGGCGTCAGGCCGGCCTGACGCGTTTTGTCCGGATCATAGTATGACAATTCATAAGGAGGAATTCCAGATGTATCGTGAAAAACTGAAAGAGCTTGGCGTCACACTCCCCGAAGCACCCGGCAAGGGCGGCCTTTATGCGCCCACCAAAACCTTCGGAGACAAGAAGCTGATGTACGTTTCCGGCTGCGGTTGCAACATTCCCGGCGAAGAATCCTTCGGCAAGCTGGGCAAGGAATACACCACCGAGCAGGGCCAGAAGTGGGCGCGCAACGCCATGATGAACGTGCTGGCCGTTCTGGAGCGCGATCTCGGCTCCCTGGACCGCATCTGCAGCTTTGAAAAGATCACCGTGTTCGTGGCCAGCGCCGATGAGTTCTATGAGCAGCCCCAGGTTGCCAACGGCGCCACGAAGCTGCTGCAGGAGGTGTTCGGCGATGAGATCGGCCTTCCCACCCGCTCCGCCGTGGGCATGAACGTGCTGCCCGGCAACATCGCCGTGGAAATTGAAGCGCTGGTCAGCTACCAGTAATCAGGAGGTTCACATGACTGTTTCTGAAAGAATGTCCAACGCAGGCATCGTGCCTGTGGTGGTTCTGGAAAACGCTGCGGACGCCGTTCCCACCGCCAGGGCGCTGCTGGCCGGTAAGGTGGACGTCATGGAAATCACCTTCCGGACGGATGCCGCCGAGGATTCCATCCGCGCCGTTGCCGAGCAATGCGAGGGCATGGTGGTCGGCGCCGGTACGGTGGTCAACCTGGAGCAGTGCAAGCGGGCCGTGGCTGCCGGCGCCCAGTTCATTGTCTCGCCCGGCTATGACGAGGAGGTTATGGCCTGGTGCGTGGAAAACCAGGTGACCGTTGTCCCTGGCTGCGTCACGCCGACGGAGATCATGGCGGCCATGAAGCACGGCCTGAAGGTGCTGAAGTTCTTCCCCGCCAGCGTCTACGGCGGTCTTTCCGCCATGAAGGCCCTCAGCACACCCTTCGGCTCGGTTCGCTTCGTGCCCACCGGCGGCGTCAACGAGAAGAACTGCGGGGAATACAGCTCCGCGCCCTTCATCCACGCCATCGGCGGAAGCTGGGTCTGCACCAAGCAGGACATCGCCGCGCACAACTTTGAGAAGATCACGCAGCTCTGCCTGGCTGCGCGGGCGGCGATTCTCGGCTTCGAGGTGGCGCACATCGGCGTCAACTGCTCCGATGAGGCTCAGGCGCAGAGCGTGTGCGGCAGACTGACGGAGGCCTTCGGCTTCCCGGCCAAGGTCGGCAGCAGCTCCATTTTCTCCAGCGATGCCATCGAGGTGATGAAGAGCTGCGGACGCGGCGTCAACGGCCACATCGCCATCCGCACCAACAAGGTCAGCATGGCCGTTGCAGAGCTGGAGTCCCGCGGGTTCCATGCCGTTCCGGAGACCATCCGCTGCAAGGGCGACCGGATGACCGTGGCCTATCTCGAAGGAGACTTCGGCGGCTTCGCCGTCCATCTGGTGCAGAGATAATCCCGCTGTATTCGGAGACACCCACCCCTTTCCATAAAAAACGCGGACAGCTTCCCATGACAGGGCGGCTGTCCGCGTTTTTCTTTGGCAGGATGCGGTCAGGACTCATTCCGGCAGCAGCACATCGTGCTGGACGGGGCTGTGGAACTGTAAACCGGCGTGGAAAGGCACGGAAAGGACGAGTGGTTCTGAACAAATCCTACCAGGAGCTGGCGGAACATTATGCCACTGCCATTGTTCCTGCCAGAGTCAGAGCGCCAAAGGATAAATCTGCTGTGGAAGGAACTGTAGGGATCATCTCCACCTTTATTCTGGCGGCTCTGCGGAACCGGCAGTTCCTGTCCTTGCTGGAGCTCAACGAAGCGATATGGGCGCGCCTGGAAGCGCTTAACAACAAGCCCTTCCAAAAGAAAAACGGCAGCAGTCCGATACATCTACTTAGAGCTATCCTACAGCAGAATCGTGCCTTTCGCAAGGGCTTGCGAAGCACCAAACAGAGCTTTTCAAGAAATAATCGATCTGCTTCGCGACGCTAGTCTGAAAGGCCACCCGCAGAATTTCTTCCGTGAGTGACCTTTTCACATTTCATCTTTTTCTCAAAATATTCTACCACACCACGAAAGGTAAATCTATATCCGGCAATATCGTCAACCGCCTTTTTAATTGCATCATTTTAAGGAAAAAGAGGAAATTGGAATTGACCTTCTGCATTATCATGGGTATAATACAGTTGTATCATTAAAATCAAAATGATGTAGTTGAAATGAGGGAATAGAATGAGAGCCTTTCACTTCAAATCGGTATACAACAAGCTCCTGACGCCGGAGGTCGTGGCCTATCTGACGCAGATCCACGAGTATAAGGGGCAGCAGAACCTTTTTATCGAGGCCAAGGCGGATGCACTGTCCAACCTTTTGGAGGTTGCGAAAATCCAAAGCACCGAGGCATCCAACCGCATTGAGGGTATCATCACCACCGATGACCGGCTGAGGAAAATCGTCCGAGAAAAAACCATGCCCCAGACCCGCAGCGAGAAAGAGATTGCCGGATACCGCGATGTGCTTGCAACGATCCATGAAAGCCACGACTATATTTCGCCGAAGCCGTCTGTTATTCTGCAGCTTCACCGCGATCTGTACAAGTTCAGCGGCAAGTCCATCGGCGGCAGCTTCAAAAACTCAGACAACGTGATTGCCGAGGAACTGCCGGACGGTCAGCGGATCATTCGCTTCCAGCCTGTTCCCGCGTGGGAAACGCCGGAGGCGATCCGCACGCTGTGTGATGCCTTTCAGGAAGCAATGCAGGATGCCGAGCTGGACCCTCTGCTGCTCATTCCGATTTTCGTTCTGGATTTTCTCTGCATCCATCCCTTCAATGACGGCAACGGCCGCATGAGCCGTCTGCTGACGCTGCTGCTTCTGTATCGTTCCGGCTATATCGTCGGCAAGTATATCAGTATCGAGAAATTGATTTCCGATACCAAGGAAACCTACTACGAGGTTTTGCAGCAAAGCTCCCGCAACTGGCACGAGGGAACGAATGACTACGCGCCCTTTGTCACCTATATGCTGAGCGTCCTTGTAGCGGCATACCGGGATTTTGAAACGAGGATCGAGCTGCTGACCAACAGAAGCCTGTCCAAGCCCGACCGGGTGCGGGAGATCATCCGAAAGCATCTTGGCAAGATTACCAAGAGTGAGATCATGGCGCAGTGCCCGGATATCAGCCAGATCACCGTGCAGCGTGCGCTAGCGGAAATGCTGAAAAACGGCGAGATCACAAAACTCAGCGGCGGGCGGTATACGTCATATATCTGGAACGGAGAATGACAGAGACGTCGCTGCGGCGGGTTTTATATACTTCTTGCTCTCCCGATGACGCAGTCTCCTTTTTGTGCAGAAAAAAAGATGAAGAACGTCACAGAATACTTGTCAAATCAAGAGAAGAAATCTTAAAACACGTTAGGGAGGATATAATGATCAACAAAGAATACACTATCCCCTTTAATGCGCCGCTCAATCCATTGGACACTGAAAATCAAACATTCGGGTGCAGGCAGAACAATCCCGAAATTTGTGGCAAAAATAACTTGCTGGAAATATGTGCATTTTGCCGCTCTGACCATGTATGTAAAATGCCATCACGGGCATGGAAGAAGCAGTTTCTAAAGCTGTCATGTCGCTTGGTGCAAACACTCTATTCCATTCTGGTTTGCCAGCAGTTGTAGTAGGTCTCCCCTGCGGGCAGGAGAAGTAGATCCGCCTGTTCCTCAAGAACGGCGATCTCGTCCTGCTTCGAAGGCAGAGAGCACCAGGGCTCTGGATTGCAGCTCCGCCCCATGGTCCGAGACGGTCACGGTCAGAATTTGTTTTGAATGGTATGCAGCATACTGCGCACCTCCGCTTATTTTGCAGCAGGATATTCGTTGCACAGCAGCCGGTAGGGCGGCTCGTCCTCCTCGATCTTGGGGAAGCGGCCCACGGGCGGGTTGAAGCGGTTGTCGGTGTTGTCGTCGTTGCACTGGCTGACCTCGCCCAGGAGCACCGGGCCGGTACCCTCCTCCACAGAGAAGTCGTGGTAGAGATACTGCTGCACATGGATGCTCTCGCCGGGAGTCAGGCGAATCTGGGTGCCTGCGGGCACGGTGTAGGTCCGGCCGTCGGTGTGGACGGTCACGTCGGATTCATAATCAATCTCTTCATTGGGCAGAGAATTATAGACCCGGATCAGCACATTGCCGCCGCCGCGGTTGATGATGTCCTCGGTCTTGTACCAGTGGAAGTGGTTGGG
>JAEDJR010000137.1 GCA_016296235.1 Oscillospiraceae bacterium | reverse complement strand
CAGCAACCCCCAGGCCGCCCTGCGGGCGTCCAGCCCCCTGTAGAGGGGGCACGAGAGGGTGCGGCGCAGCATTTCAAATCATCCGCGAAGCGGATACCTCCATTGTCAATTGTCAATTATCAATTGTCAATTCAAAGATAAACCCCAATTTGCTGTTTCTTCTCCGTCAGCACATCTCAATAGAACAGCCACAGCAGGATCCTGCTGTGGCTGTTCTATGTGTTACGGCCAGGGGTTTTCCGGATCCGGGTCATCGGGATCCGGATCCTCGGGCCAGGGATCCCAGGGATCTTCCTCATCGTCCGGCCAGGGATCCGGCTCGAAGGGCTCCTCCGCAGGGCCGACGATTACCTTCTGATCCCGTTTGCTGTAGACGCTGACCGCCTCCTGGTTCCGGGAAATTTCGTTGCCGTCGGCATCCTTGATGGTCTTGTAGGTGACCACCTTGTAGCCGGTATAGGGCGTGACCTCCACCTCGCGGTAGCCCACGGGCTTGGTCTCGTCCAGCTCCTCCACCTCCTGCCAGGGATAGGATTCCAGGATGGTATAGCTCATCTCCACGGTATTGTCATTCTCCCGGACGCCCAGCAGTGTGATGTTTACATGGCCGTTGTCAATATTTGCCTCGATTTTCAGAGGATGGGACAGGGTATTCTTGAACTGATAGTCAATGCTGCCCCAGTAGACCGTGGCATCCATGCCATAGGGCACATAGGTGACGGCGTACTGGTGGGGCTCCCGGTGCACCTGCTCCAGGTCGAGATGCAGGGTGGCATAGTAGATGGTGGAGGCCACCTGGCACACACCGCCGCCCAGCTCCTGGACGCTCTGGCCGCCGTTATAGACCGTGGCAGCCTGATAGCCCTTGTCCGCCGTCCGTTCGCCCACGATGCCGTTGAAGGAGAACACCTCGCCGGGGTTCAGGATGGTGCCGTCGATGGCTTCGCAGGCCAGCCGCAGATTCTCCGTCCGCCCTGGGTTGTTGACGTATTCGCTGGACGCGGTGAAGAGGGTGGTGCCGAACATCTCCTTCTCCAGAGCCTTTTCGTCCACCTCCGGCTCCTGCTCCTCCAGGCGGATCACCACCTGGCTCCCGGCCGCCGCCGTTGCCAGGGTCTTCTGAACCTCCTCCAGGTCGAAGCCGAAGCCCACCTCCGAAGCCTGGATGGTGTGGGTCAGCTCGTCATAGACGGCGTCCTGTGCTTCCGTACAGTGTTTCTCATAGTAGGCCTCCAGATCCACCGGCTCGCAGGGCACCTCGTCATAGTCCCAGGACAGAGGCGTGAAGTCGCTGTTCATAAAGGCGTTGTAGACCACCTCGTACAGCCCGTCGGCATCCAGATCCCGGTCCGGATAGCCCACGTCCACGATCAGAGCCTGGGCGGCCTGGTCATAGCGCACCTTGGTGGGTGCGGGATCGGACTCCACCTCTGCGGCCACCTGGTCGATCATGGCGTGGATGTAGTCTGCATCCAGATCCAGAATGGTCTGCAGGTCGATATAGTGCTCGCGGCTGCGGCAGCTGAAATAGCTGGTCACCGCCGAGAAGGGATTGCCGGACCGGCCATAGGCCAGGGCCTCCCCGATGGCTTCATCGGCGTCCAGGGCCACGTTGGTCTGCTCCGGGCTGAAGGACAGCGTTCTGTCCGGCAGCTGCACCTTCAAAGTCGCCGAGGCGTAGGAGGCCTTCACGGCACCGTCCACCGCCGCAATGGCTTCCTCCCGCTCCATGCCGCCCACATTGATGCCGGCCACATAGACGTTGGGGTAAATGGTCTTTCCGCCCTTGAGGGTCAGACCGTAAATAAATACGCCGGTCACCAGGGCCAGCACCATACAGCCGGCAATGATCCCCAGCAGCAGGCCGGTTCCCATCTTCGCTTTTCCCGGTTTTCCGGCTTCCTTTTCCGTCCGTTGGGGCTGCGGAGGCCGTTCCGGACGCTGCGGGGGCTCCGGACGCCGGGGCGGCTCCGGCCGCTGCTGCGGCGTCCCGCGGTACACCGGCGGAAGCACCGCCGTTGGCTCATCCGCAAGCCGCCGGCTCCCGTCCTCCCGGGGCAGCGGCGGAATCAAAACTGTGGGTGCTTCAGACCCCGGAACGGGCTGCTCCTCCGGAAGATCCGGTGCCGCCGGTTCCGCTTCCTCCTCCCCCAGCCGGTCCAGCCAGGACAGGTCGAACTCCGGCTCCGGCACAGCAGCCGGCTGTTCCGGCGCTTTCCGGGGCTGTTCGAATTTACCTTTCTTTCTGATAGCAATCGCTCCTATCTGTCACGCGGCCGGGCCGCAGCGTCAATCGTCACTCGCCATGGCAAACTGCCTATGGGTTTTATTATTATATCGGATTTCCAATCGTTTTGCAAGGACTCCGGATCGGGAAATTCTGGTCCTCCGGCCCACAGCAGCAGAATTTCATCTATTTGTCTATTTTTCTTCTTCAAACTGTTCCAAATTCTCCCGTTTTTTCAGACAATTTGCTTTACAAGCCCAGATTTGACTGGTATAATCACCATGGAAAAAGGCGCCGCTTCCCAGGCGCATACATAGAAAGGGATGGAACCATCATGTACAAAATCGTATGCAAGAAGGAGCTGAATCCCTCCGTCACCTACATGGAGATCGAGGCCCCGTTCGTCGCCAAAAAGGCGAAGGCCGGTCAGTTCATCATTTTCCGCATCGACGAAAAGGGCGAGCGCGTACCGCTGACCATTGCTGGCTATGACCGGGAGAAGGGTACCGTCAGCATCATCTTCCAGAAGGTCGGCCTGTCCACCAATATGCTGGGTCAGATGAACGAAGGCGACTACATTCAGGACTTCGTCGGCCCCCTGGGCAAGCCCACCGAGGTCGAGGGCGTGAAGCGCGTCTGCGTGGTCGGCGGCGGCGTGGGCTGCGCCATCGCATACCCCTCCGCCAAGGCTTTCAAGGAAGCCGGCGTGGAAGTGGACGTCATTGTCGGCTTCCGCAACAAGGACATCGTCATCCTGGAGGAGGAGTTCAAGGCCGCCTCCGACAACCTGTACCTCATGACCGACGACGGCTCCTACGGTGAGAAGGGCTTCGTCACCGTGAAGCTCCAGGAGCTGCTGGAATCCGGCCGTCAGTACGATGAAGTGCTGGCCATCGGCCCCATCCCCATGATGAAGTTTGTCGCCAAGACCACCGAGCCCTTCGGCGTCAAGACCATCGTCAGCCTGAACCCCATCATGGTGGACGGCACCGGCATGTGCGGCGGCTGCCGCGTCACCGTGGGCGGCGAAGTGAAGTTCGCCTGCGTGGACGGCCCCGACTTCGACGGCCATCAGGTGGACTTTGCCGAGCTGATGAACCGCAACGGCGTCTACCGGGAGCGGGAAGCCGAGACCAACCAGACCCATATGTGCCGTATGGAAAAGCTGGGCAAGGACCTGATTAAATAAGGAGGATTTGAACATGGCAAATATGACTTTGACAAAGACTCCCATGCCTGAGCAGGAGCCCAACGTCCGTAATCACAACTTCAAGGAAGTGGCCCTGGGCTACACCCCCGAGATGGCCATGGAAGAGGCCAAGCGGTGCCTGAACTGCAAGAAGCCCAAGTGCGTCGAGGGCTGCCCCGTCAATATCCGCATTCCCGAGTTTATCGCCAAGGTGGCCGAGGGTGATTTCCAGGCCGCCTATGACATCATCACCTCCACCAATGCCCTGCCGGCCCTGTCCGGCCGTGTCTGCCCCCAGGAGAGCCAGTGCGAGAGCAAGTGCGTCCGTGGCGTCAAGGGCGAGCCCGTGGCCATCGGCCGTCTGGAGCGGTTCGTGGCCGACTGGTACCGCGAGAACGTCAACGCCATGCCCGAAAAGCCCGAACCCAACGGCTGCAAGGTGGCCGTGGTCGGCTCCGGCCCTGCCGGCCTGACCTGCGCCGCCGAGCTGGCCAAGAAGGGCTATGAGGTGTCCATTTTCGAGGCTCTGCACACCGCCGGCGGCGTGCTGGTCTACGGCATTCCCGAGTTCCGTCTGCCCAAGGCCATCGTGGCCAACGAGGTCAAGAAGCTCCAGGCCATGGGCGTTCAGGTCATGACCGACATGGTCATCGGCAAGGTTCTGTCCATCGACGAGCTGTTTGAAATGGGCTTCAAGGCTGTGTTCGTCGGCTCCGGCGCCGGTCTGCCCATGTTCATGCACATTCCCGGCGAAGCTCTGCGCGGCGTCTACTCCGCCAACGAGTACCTGACCCGCGTGAACCTCATGAAGGCCTACGAAGAGAGCTCCGATACGCCCATCATCGTCAGCAAATCCGTCGCCATCGTGGGCGGCGGCAACGTGGCCATGGACGCCGCCCGCTGCGCCAAGCGTCTGGGCGCCGAGAACGTCTATGTCGTCTACCGCCGCGGCGAAGCCGAAATGCCCGCCCGTCTGGAGGAGCAGCACCACGCCAAGGAAGAGGGCATCGTGTTCATGACCCTCACCAACCCCACCGAGATTCTCGGCAGCGAGGACGGCCGCGTCAACGGCATGAAGTGCATCAAGATGGAGCTGGGCGAGCCTGACGCCTCCGGCCGCCGCCGTCCCATCCCCGTGGAGGGCAGCGAGTTCGTCCTGGATGTGGACACGGTCATCATGTCCCTGGGCACCTCCCCCAACCCCCTGATCCGCTCCACCACCCCCGGCCTGGAGACCAACAAGAAGGGCTGCCTGGTGGTCAACGAGGAGTGCATGACCACCAGAGATCAGGTCTACGCCGGCGGCGACGCCGTCACGGGCGCTGCTACCGTCATCCTGGCCATGGGCGCCGGCAAGAAGGCCGCCGCTGCCATCGACAAGGCCATGAAGGGCTGAGCGTCATGATCCGTCACGTTATCATGTGGAAATTCCGCGCCGGTGAGGAAGAGAATATGAAAACCTTCCTCTCCGGCCTCCGGGCCCTGGACGGGGTCATCCCCGAGATCCGGCACATGGAGATCGGCGTCAACTGCAAGGACGGCAACAACTATGATGCCTGCCTGATCGCCGATTTTGATGACCTGGAGGCCCTGGAGCGCTACAAGCACGACCCCCGTCATGTGGCGGTCAGCCAGTTGTGCAAGTCCATCCGGGAAGCCCGGGGCGCAGTCGATTTTGAGTTTTAGAAAATAGTTCTTGACAAATCCGCGAGAGTTGTGTATAATAATTCTCGCATCCGGACGATTAGCTCAGCTGGTAGAGCATTCGCTTGACGTGCGAAGGGTCAGCGGTTCGAGTCCGTTATCGTCCACCA
>JAEDJR010000136.1 GCA_016296235.1 Oscillospiraceae bacterium | reverse complement strand
GGATTTCGTAACAGCGAACTGCCTGCAGCGGCGGCCAGGGGTCTGGCCGCCCTACAGTGCGGGGGGCGCACCCATTACCGGTTCGCGTAGGTTTCGAACCAGTCGGTGATCTCTTTCAGGCGGCGGGCCCGGTGCTTGGGCTTGCCGGAACGGGAAAGCTCGTGGGTCTCGCCGTGGAACATACACAGGCGGCTGGGCACGCCCCGGTCCTTCAGGGCCGTGAACATCTGCAGGCCCTGCTCCAGGGGGCAGCGGTAGTCCTCGTCGGAGTGGATAAACAGGGTGGGCGTCTTCACGTTGGCTGCATAGCGCACGGGAGACTGCCGCCAGAGCTGCTCGGGGCTGTCATAGAGGCTGGCGTCGCACTGATCGGCGGCGAAATAGAAGCCGATGTCCGACACGCCCCAGAAGCTGAGCCAGTTGGAAATGGACCGCTGGGAGGCGGCGCAGCAGAACCGGTCCGTGTGGCCGATGATCCAGTTGGTCATAAAGCCGCCGTAGCTGCCGCCGGTGACGCAGACCCGCGCCGGGTCGATCTGGGGATATGCCGCCAGCACCGCGTCGGTGAAGTCCATGAGGTTTTCATAGTCCGTCTCACCGTAATGGCCCCGGATGTCCATGAACCGGTTGTCCCGGCCATCGCCGCCCTTGGGGTTGCAGAAGAACACGAAATAGCCCATGGAGGCCCACAGCTGCATCTCGTGGTAGAACACCGGGCCGTAAACCGTCTTGGGGCCGCCGTGGATGTCCAGCACGGCCGGGTAGGTCCTGGCGGGGTCAAAGTCTCTGGGCAGCAGCACATAGCCGCCGATCTGCTCGCCCCGGCTCTCGATGGTCAGGGGATGATAGTCCGCCACATACTTGTCCTGCAGGACGGCGTCATTGAAATGGCTCAGCTGCCGCACAGTACCCGTGGTCAGATCTGCGGCGTAGAGCTCCTGGAGGCGGTTGTCGTAGAGGGCCACCAGCAGGGCCTCCTCCGCGTCCTCACTGAGGGCGATACAGTCGATGCTGCCCTTCTTGCCCACCACCACGGTGCTGCTGCCGTCGCCGTCCAGGCGGCACAGCACGGCGCTGTCCTCCCGGGTGGCGATGTGATAGAGGCTGCCGCCCTTGGTCTGCCAGCTCTGACCGCCGCCGTAGCGGCAGTCGCTGCCCACGCTGCCATGCATGCTGGTTTCCTCTTCCCGCAGCACCGTCAGGCTGCCGTCGGTCAGGGACACCCGGTACATCCAGCCGTTTTCGTTGAGCCCGTGGCGCTTGCATCCGGCGGCCAGGAGCCACAGCTCGCCGCCCACGGCCTGGAGCTTCCCCAGGGACAGGTCGGGGTAGTCGCCCACCAGGGCCGTCTCCCCGGTGGCGGGGTTCAGACGGCAGAGCTGGAAGCCCTGCAGGGGCATCTTGCTGTCATAGGCGCTGCCGGCAAAATAGACCATGCCGTCCAGGCAGGCAAAGTCGTCCAGATTGAACAGGGGCTCCGTAATCCGCTGCACCCGGCCCTGGTCCGACACGGTGAACAGGGCGTTGCGGCATTTGTTGATCATTCCGTCGCCGTTGAGCCAGAAGGGAATCTCGTCCAGAACCTCGTAGTCCTTCTCCTCTTCCCGCTCCTTGGCCACGCCGGCCCGCTGCTCCTTGTCCATTTTGTAGTAATCCGGATGGTTGACATCCACGGAGCCGGCGGCCACCCAGACCGCCCCGACCCGCTCCACCCGCTGGGCCGCAAAGGGCCAGGTAAAGGCGTGGAGGGCCTCGCCGCCCCGGAGATCCAGCCGGTAGAAGCTGGTAAACTCCTCCTTGGCCTCCCGGCGCTTCTTCTCCTCCTTGGAGCGGACGGCGGGGAAGAGCAGGCAGTTCTCGTTCTCCCAGAAGAAGCTGCGCTCGCTGCCCAGATCCGTCAGCTGACGCAGGGAACCGTCGTAGAGCCAGAGCCGGCTTTCATAGCTGTTGTCCTCCTCGCAGCAGTTGGTGACCACAAAGGCCGCCTTTTTGCCGCCGGGGGCGTATTTCACATTGGAAAGGAACCGGTAATTCAAAAAATCCTTCAGTTCAATGGGTTTCATTTTCGCCCCTCCTGTTTCTTTTTGGGCAGCTTTTTCAGAACCATGGCCGTGCGGCTGGGCAGGTAGATCTGGAAGCCCAGCTTGCCCTCGTCATTCCGGTGGGCCGTGTAGACGTAGGTGGTGGAGATCCGGTCGTAGCCGCCGAACCGGCCTTCATCGGTGGACAAAATCACCTGGTAGTCGCCCTCGGTACTGACGGGGACGAAGAAGTTGTCCACAGCGCCGGTGGGGAAGAAGTTGTAGACAAACACCAATCCCCGGCGCTCGTAGACCAGGGTATGGTCGGTCTGGCCGATCCACTGGCGGACGGTTTTGCCCTCCAGAACGCGGTTTTTCTTGCTCATGGCCACCATGGCCTTGTCGAAGTCATTGAGCCACTGATATTTCAGGAACCCGTTGTCCGCCAGACTCCACTGGCGGCGGCAGTAGTGGTAGCTCCAGCCGTTGCCCTCCCGGGGGAAGTCGATCCACTCGGGATGGCCGAACTCGTTGCCCATGAAGTTCAGGTAGCCCTCGCCGCCCAGGGTCAGGGTCAGCAGGCGGATCATCTTGTGCAGGGCCATGCCCCGGTCCACCACCATATTCCGGGAGGCCTTGTCCATGGCCCAGTACATTTCCTTGTCGCACAGGCGGAACATGATGGTCTTGTCTCCCACCAGGGCCTGGTCGTGGGACTCGGCGTAGCCGATGACCTTTTCCTTGGGCCGGCGGCCGGACAGCTCGTTGTAGATGTGCCACATATCCCACCACTCGTCGGAGACCTCCTTCAGCAGCTTGATCCACATGTCCGGCTCGCCCATGGCCAGGCGGTAGTCAAAGCCGATGCCGCCGTCGGCGACGGGCAGGCACAGGCCGGGCATGGCGGAGGTATCCTCGGCGATAGTCAGGGCGTCGGGGTTGACCTCCCGGATCATCTCGTTGGCCAGCTGCAGGTAGGTCACGGCCTCGGTGTCGGTGTTCATGGAGAAATAGGTGTCATAGGGGCCGAAGCTGCAGCCCAGGCCGTGGTTGTGGTAGAGCATGGAGGTCACGCCATCAAACCGGAAGCCGTCGAAGTGGTACTCCGTCTGCCAGAACTTCAGGTTGGACAGCAGGAAGTGGATGACCTCGTTTTTATTGTAGTTGAAGCACTTGGTGTTCCAGGCGACGTGCTCTCCCCGGCTGCCGGCATGGAAGAACTGCTCCGCCGTGCCGTCAAACTCGTTGATGCCCTCCCGGGTGTTCTTGCAGGCGTGGGAATGCACCACGTCCAGCAGCACGGCGATTCCCATTTCGTGGGCGGCGTTGACCAGGGCCTTGAGCTGGTCGGGGGTGCCGCTGCGGGAGGCCGGCGCGAAGAAGTTGGTCACCTGATAGCCAAAGGACGCGTAGTAGGGATGCTCCATAATGGCCATGACCTGAATGGTGTTGTAGCCCAGGGCCTTGATCCGGGGCAGGATCTTCTCCCGGAATTCGTCATAGGTGCCCACCCGGGGCTCCTCCTGGGCCATGCCCACATGGCACTCGTAGATGTAGGGGGTCTTTTCCCGGCGGAAGCCCGCGTCGGTCCACCGGAAGGGCTTCTTGGGAGCGTAAATCTGGGCGTTCCACTCGATGGTCTTGGGATCCTGCACCACATAGTTGGCGTAGAGGGGAATGCGGTCCAGCTCCCTGCCGTTGTGCACCACGATGGCCATGACCTTCTGGCCGTCCTGCAGGGCGTCCGCTCCGGAGAGCTTCAGCTCCCAGACGCCGTTTTCCTTCTTGTCCATGGGGTTGGCATGGCGCTGCCAGCCGTTGAAATCGCCGGTGAGATACATGGCCTCCGCCGCCGGCGCCCACTCCCGGTAGACCCAGCCGCCCCGGACTCTGTGAATGCCGAAATACTGATAGCCGTTGGCAAAATCGCTGAGGCTCTGGCCGTCTTTCAGCAGCTCCTGCTTTTTGTGCTCATAATTCGCCATCCGTTGATCCAGATCCCTGGAATACTGCTTCAACAGGGGATCAATCCGGTAAATTTTCAAGTTTCTCATAGGTTCCTCCAATCCGAAGTACATCTTCTCCAAATCTTCGCCTTCCCTCTTATTGTATCCCGCCGCCGCTTTTCCGTCAACCATTTTCCCGGGAAAGGAATCGACACCTTCCCCTTGACCGCGGCAAAAATCGGTGGTATCATACATTAAATTGATAAACAAAGGAGCCCTTGTCCCATGAAGCTGTTTGCCTTTGCCTGCCGCCCCTTTGACGAGGAACCGTGCTTCCACCGCCACGCGGAGGCTCTGGGCGTGGAGCTGGGCCTGACCACCCAGCCCATCAACGAAGACACCCTGGAGCTGGCCGCCGGCTATGACTATATTTCCATCCTGACCAACCCGGTCACGGCGCCCATGATCGACCGGCTCCAGGCCCTGGGCGTGAAAATGATCTCCACCCGGACCATCGGCTACGACCATGTGGACTACGCCCACGCCAAGGCCGTGGGCATGGGCGTCTCCAACGTCAGCTACACCCCGGAGTGCGTGGCGGACTACGCCGTGATGCTGATGCTCATGGCCCTGCGGAAGATGAAGCGCATCATGCAGCGGGCGGTCATCAACGACTTTACCCTCCAGGGAATCCAGGGCAGCCTGCTGTGCGAGCGCACCGTGGGCGTCATCGGCACGGGACGCATCGGCCGCTGCGTCATCCGTAATCTCAAGGGCTTCGGCTGCAAGGTCTATGCCTACGACCTGTATCCCAACCCCAATCTGGACGTGGAATACCTGCCCCTGGACGAGCTGCTGCGCCGCTGTGACCTGATTACCCTCCATGCCCCCCTGACCGCCGAAAACTTCCACCTGATCGACCGGGAGGCCATCGCCAAAATGCCCGACGGCGTGGTGCTCATCAACACCGCCCGAGGCGGCCTCATCGATTCCGACGCCATGATCGAGGGCCTGGAGCGCGGAAAAATCGGCGCCTGCGGCCTGGACGTGGTGGAGGACGAGTTCCGTATGTACTACTACGACCGCCGGGCCGATGTCCTGGGCAACCGCCGTCTGTCCATCCTGCGGGATATGCCCAATGTGGTGGTGACGCCCCACATGGCCTTCTATACCGACCGCAGCGTGTCGGACATGGTGGAAAATTCCATCCTCAGCTGCCTCTACGACGCCCGGGGAGAGAAGAACCCCTGGAAGGTCGTCTGAGCTG
>JAEDJR010000135.1 GCA_016296235.1 Oscillospiraceae bacterium | reverse complement strand
AGCCGCCGCGGTTGGAGGTGGCGTAGGTGATGCCGATGCCCTGAATGGCCCGGGCGTCGTAGGCGGGCATTTCCTGCTTTTTGACGCTCATGGAGAACTCGGGATGACCGTAGTGCTCGCACAGACGGGCGGAGCCGGAGCTCATCAGCCAGTCAAGCTCCGTCTGAGGATCACCCATGCGGCGGGTCCATTCCACCAGAGCCTTGGTGGAGCCCCACTCCAGAGGCACACCGGCGCACTCTTCTTCCTTGATGTAGCCTCTCTGGTACAGCTCCATGGCAGCGGCGATGGTGCAGGGCACGGAAATGGCGTCCAGACCATACTCGTTGCAGAGCATATTGCACTCGTCGATGATGTTCAGATCATTGTTGCCGCAGTTGCCGCCGTAAGCCCACAGGGGCTCGTACTCGGGGCCGCCCACGACCTTGCCGTTGACGTTGACCACACGGCCGCAGGCAATGGGGCAGCGGTGGCAGGCGCCGGGCTTCACCAGGTACTTCTCGGCAAGGGTCTCGCCGGAGATATCCTCACCCTTGTCGTAGTAGCTCTCCTGCCAGTTCTTGGTGGGGAACGCGCCGATGTTGTTGACGATGTTCACCAGAACGGCGGTGCCCAGCTGACGCAGGCCTGCGCCGGTGACGGGGTTGGCCTTCAGAACATCCATGGCGTTCTTGGTGGCAGCCTTCAGGGCGTCCACGTCGGCGATGTTGTCCAGATTCTTGCGGGTGGCCCGGACCACGATGGCCTTCAGCTTCTTGCTGCCCATGACGGCGCCGACACCGGAACGGCCTGCGGCGCGATCCTTGTCGTTCATAATGGCGGCCAGCAGCACCTTCTTCTCACCGGCGGGGCCGATGTTCAGGACGGAAGCGTCCGCGCCGTGCTTTTCCTTCAGGGTTTCGTCCATGGCTTCGCTCATGACGCCCACATACTCCCGGGCGTCCAGCAGCTCGATCTTGTCATCGACGATGCTGATGTAGGTCCACTCGGGTGCTTCGCCTTCCACGATGATGGCGTCCCAGCCGGCGTACTTGAGCTTGGCGCCCCAGATGCCGCCGGAGTTGGAGCAGGCGATCATGCCGGTCAGGGGGGACTTGGTGACCACCATGTAGCGGCCGGTGGAAGGAGCGGCCGCGCCGGTCATGGGGCCGGTGATGTAAATCAGCTTGTTCTCGGGGGACAGGGGATCCACGGCGGCAACGCCTTCGTCATAGAGAATCTTGGTGCCGAGGCCGCGGCCGCCAATGAACTTGTGGGCCAGAGCCAGATCCAGGGGTTCGACCTTGATCTCGCCGGTGGTCAGGTTGATGCGGGCAATTTTCTCGTAATATGCGCCAGCCATATGTCATACCTCCAGAGTGTTCTTGTAAGAAACGGTTTACACTTATTTTATATTGGAAACAGGGCTGCTTCAAGCGGACGGGAGTATTTCCGCGCGAAACTGCACGAAATTGTCTCATTTTGCATATAGGTGTTTTTTCTTGTCGGAAAAGCCTGTGCGAAATGATACCAAACAACACGAAATCACACAAACAGCCCGTACCGGCGGGCCTTGTGAAACAGCGCGAATCAGAGTATAATAAGTTCAGAAATCTACCCGGCTGTGCCGGAGGAGGCGGGCTTATGGCACAGAATCAATCCCTGTCCACCCAGGAGGTTGCCGATATCCTCCATGTCAGCAAATCCACGATCTATGATCTGATCCGCAGGGGGGAAATCCACTCCTACAAGATCGGGCGCAAGGTGCGCTTTACCCAGGACGACGTGGACGCCTATATTGCCCGGTCCCGGCATGAGCACTCCACACGCCCGGTGCAGAAAATCGACACCCACTCCACCCTCCTGACCCCAACGGAGGACAAAGCCCCGGAGCTGGTGATCGCCGGCCAGGATGTGGTGCTGGACATTCTGGCAAATCACCTCCAGCAGGAGGGAATCCATGCGGGACGCACCTATCTGTCCAGCTTTGAAGGACTGCTGGCGCTGTACCAGGACCGCATCCATGTGGCGGCCTGCCATCTGTTTGACGGCGAGGGCTACAATGCGTCCTATGTCCGCAGTCTCATGCCGGGGGTGCCGGCGGTGCTGGTCAACCTGTCCTACCGCACCCAGGGCTTTTATGTACAGAAGGGAAATCCCAAAAACATCCGGGGCTGGCAGGATTTGAGCCGGGGGGATCTTTCCATTCTGAACCGGCGGGTTGGCTCCAGCACCCGGATTCTGCTGGATCTGCAGCTGAAACAGCTGGGAATCCCCGCTGCCGGTCTCCCGGGCTATGACAGGATTATGAGCTCCCACCTGACCATGGCGGCCGCCATTGCGGCGGGGGATGCCGACCTCGCGGTGGGGACGGAACGGATTTCCCGGCAGATTGAGGATCTGGACTTTATTCCGCTGATGGAGGAACGGTTCGATTTTGTCATCAAAAAAGAGCAAATGAATACGGCCCCGGTGCGGAAACTGCTGGAGGTTCTGAATTCTCCCGTGTTCCGCCGGGAAGTGAACCACTTCTCCGGCAACGACTACCGGGATCTGGGCAAGGTCATCATGGAGGTTTGATATGCTGTATGTTAAAACGCCGGAGGAGGTTCTGGCGCTGATCGAAACGGAGTTTTCACCCCTCGCGCAGATTGAAACCGTGCCCCTGTCCGCCGCCATGGGCAGGGTTCTGGCGGAGGACATCGCGGCACGGGAGTATGTGCCGGATTTTGACCGCTCCACCGTAGACGGCTTCGCGGTGTACGCCGGGGATACCTTCGGCTGCAGCGACGCCATCCCCGCGATTTTGCCCCTGCAGGCGACGGTGCTCATGGGCGAGGGGGCGGACTTCGTCCTGAACCGGGGAGCCTGCGCGGCGGTTCCCACCGGCGGAGCGGTGCCGAAGGGCGCCGACGGCGTGGTCATGATGGAATACACCGAGGACTACGGTGACGGCACCATCGGCGTCTCCAAGCCCGCCGCTCCCGGCATGAATCTGATCTTCCGGGGAGACGACGTGTACCCCGGCAAGGTGATTCTGCAAAAGGGCCGGGTGCTGTCCGGCGCGGACATCGGCGCGCTGGCGGCCATCGGGCAGGTGCAGGTGCCGGTGGCGAAGCAGCTGACGGTCGGCGTCATCTCCACGGGAGACGAGCTGGTGCCCCCGGAGGTGCAGCCCGGCCCCGGCCAGGTGCGGGATGTGAACAGTCCCATGCTGGAGGCCATGCTGTCGGCCTTTGGATGCTGCGTCCGGAACTACGGCATTGTCGTGGACGACGAGGCCCTGCTGTCGGAAACCGTGCAGCGGGCCGCTGCCGAATGTGACGCGGTTCTGCTGTCCGGCGGCAGCAGCGTGGGCGTCAAGGATGCCGCCTGCCGGATCATCGAGTCCATGGGACAGCTGCTGCTCCACGGCATCGCCATCAAACCGGGCAAGCCCACCATTCTGGGCAAGGCCGGGGCAAAGCCCCTGGCCGGTCTGCCGGGGCATCCCGTGGCGGCCTACTTTGTGACCAGGCTCTTCGTGCTGCCTCTGCTGGGCAGGCTGACCGGGCGGGACATGACCGCCTATACCGTGACCGCGAGACTCACCGAAAGCATCAGCGCCAACCATGGCCGGGCCCAGTATCATTGCTGCCGCCTGACGAGACAGGACGGGCAGCTGTACGCCCAGCCGATCCGGGGCAAATCCGGCCTGATTACCACCCTGGCAGGGGCGGACGGCTATTTCTGCATCGACCGGGACTGTGAGGGGCTTCCGAAAAACGCTGAGATTCAGGTAACCATCACATCAGGAGTGTAACGCATATGGGATTTGAGTATTTGACCAACGTGCCGCTGGAGCAGGCACGAACCGATTATCTGAAGCTGCTGGAGAGCCACGGCTTTGGGCCGGAGACGGAAGTCATTCCCGTTTTTGACGCCTGCGGACGGGTGACGGCCCGGGCGGTCTACGCCCACATCTGCGCCCCCCACTATGCCGCCAGCGCCATGGACGGCGTGGCGGTCCACGCGAAGGATACCTTCGGCGCGACGGAAACCACCCCCGTCACCCTGGAACCGGCGCAGTTTGTCGTGCTGGACACCGGCGACCCCATTCCGGAGGGACGGGACGCGGTGATTATGGTGGAGGATCTTGTAAAAAACGAGGACGGCTCCATCACCATTCATGCCGCCGCCGCGCCCTGGCAGCACATCCGCCAGATCGGAGAGGACGTGTGCGCCGGAGAAATGATCCTGCCCAGCCACATGACCGTTTCCCCGGCCGCCATCGGGGCCATGATCGCCGGCGGCGTGCTGGAAATTGAGGTCATCCGCAGGCCCGTGGTGGGCATCATCCCCACCGGCGACGAGATCATCCCGCCCTGCACCGATCCCAAGCCCGGCGACATTCTGGAATTCAACGGCTCCATTTTCTCCGCCATGGTGAAAAGCTGGGGCGCGGAGGCGGTGGTGTATCCCATCGTGCCCGACAAATTCGACCAAATCAAGGCCATGACCGCCAAGGCCGCGTCCGAGTGCGACATGGTGATCCTCAACGCCGGTTCCTCTGCGGGACGGGAGGATTTTTCCGCCAAGGTCATCCGGGAGCTGGGGGAGGTTCTGTACCACGGCATCGCCATCAAACCGGGGAAACCGGCGATTCTGGGCTGCCGGGCCGGCACCCCCATTCTGGGCGTTCCCGGCTATCCCGTTTCCGGCATCATTGTCATTGAGCAGCTGCTGAAACCCCTGATTGACCACTGGCTGCAGGCGCCCGCCGCCCCTGCCCGGTACGCCCAAGCTACCCTGACCCGTCCCGTCGTGTCGGGCCTGAAATATGAGGAGTTCGTCCGGGTGCGCATGGGCTGCGTGGGCGGGAAGCTCATGGCCTCCCCTCTGAGCCGGGGCAGCGGCATCGTGTCGTCCTTTATGAAGGCCGACGGCATTCTGGAGGTGCCCCAGGGGCTGGAAGGCTATGAGGCAGGGACGGAAGTGGAGATCCGGCTCCTCAGCCCCATGGAAAAGCTGGCTAACACCCTGGTGGTCATCGGCAGCCATGACCCGCTGCTGGACGAGCTGGGGGAGATACTCCACCTGGCCAACCCAAAGCTTTTCATGAGCTCGTCCCATGTGGGCTCCATGGGCGGCATCATGGCCATCCGCCGGGGAGAAGCCCATGCGGCGGGCTGCCATCTGCTGGATCCCACCACCGGGGAGTACAATCGCTCCTTTCTCAAAAAATACTTCCCCAGGGGGGATGTGAAGCTCGTTCGCTGCGTCGGACGGCAGCAGGGTCTGATGGTCGCCAAGGGAAATCCCCTGAACATTGAGA
>JAEDJR010000134.1 GCA_016296235.1 Oscillospiraceae bacterium | reverse complement strand
GCGGTGATTCGGAAGATGGGTTCCGGCAAATCGAACTGCCTGCAAGCGGCGGCCAGGGGTCTGGCCGCCCTACGGATTTCAAATCCGTCCGCGCAGCGGACACCTCAATTCTGCATTTTGCATTCTGCATTCCGTATTCTGCCTTTTTCAGGACAGAAAGGATGGTTTTATGGCCAAATCGGACAACCGGATCTGGGAGCTGGACGCCCTGCGGGGACTGATGATCCTCATTATGGTGTTCATCCACCTGTGCTTCGACCTGGACTACTTCCGGGGCATTGACCTGGTGAAAAACCCGGTGCTGCAGTTCTGCATGGATCACTGCGGCGTCAGCTTTGTGATTCTCTCGGGGCTTTGCGCCGTCCTGGGCCGGCGCAGCGTCCGCCGGGGCCTGCAGGTATTGGGCGGCGGCCTGCTCATCACTGCCGTCACCGGCGGCATGTATCTGCTGGGCATGGCCGACCTGTTTATTGTCATCTGGTTCGGCGTGCTGCATCTGCTGGGCACCTGTATGCTCCTTTGGCCCCTGTTCCGCCGTCTGCCAACCTGGATTTTGGCTGTTTTGGGCGCGGCCCTGGTGGCCCTGGGTGTCTGGGCCGAGACGGCGGCCTTCGGCAGCTGGTGGCTGATCCCCCTGGGCCTGACGCCGCCGGACTTCTGCTCCAGCGATTATTTTCCCCTGCTGCCCTATCTGGGCTGGTTCCTGCTGGGGGCCTGCCTGGGACGGCTGCTGTACCCCCGGCGGCGCTCCCTGCTGCCGGACTTCCCTGCCGGCGCCTGGCCCGTCCGCGCCCTGCGCTGGTGCGGCGTCCACTCCCTGTGGATTTACCTGCTCCACCAGCCGGTGCTCTATGCCCTGGTGCAGTTGGGATAGCCGCAGAAGGATATTCCACTTCAAAATCCAGCGTTTCTGCTGTATAATCAAAGGAGAATCAATCATGAACATCACGGTGGAAGCTTTGCAGGCCTACTTATCCGACCGCTACAGCGGCTGGGCCAATGAGCAGGGCCTGTTTATGAAGCTGGTGGAGGAAACCGGCGAGGTCGCGGAAGTCCTGAACAAACGGGCGGGCAGAAAGTCCTCCGAGGAAAGCAATCTCCAGGAGGAATTGGGCACGGAATTGGCGGATATGCTCCACTATATCGTTGCCATTGCGGCAATCAACGGGATCGACCTGAATGATATCATACTCCGCAAGGATCGAGCGGCTTCCCTGAAGTACCATCATAAAGTCAATCTGGAGACGTTTCTGCTGAACCGGCGGGACGCCTGACCACGAGGAGGAAGGATACGGTGGGTGAGATCTCTCTGCAATTCCGGAAAGGAGACTGGCTGGCCATGGCGCTGGTGGCGGTGTGCGCCGCCCTTGCGGCAGCCGGCTTTTTCCTCTGCGCCGGAAGGGAGTCTCCGGCCGTGGCGCAGATCTACCTGGAGGGACAGCTGATCCGGGAGATTCCCCTCAGCCGGGACGAGCGCTTTTCCGTCACCGGCGCGTGCACCAATGTGATTACGGTCTCCGGCGGAAAGATCGCCGTGACGGCTTCGGACTGCCCCGGCAAGGACTGCGTCCACCGGGGCTGGATTTCCGGCGGTGGAGAGAGCATCGTCTGCCTGCCCAACAAAATGGAGATCCGCCTGACGGGCGCCGGCACGGTTGACGCCGTATCCGGTGTGGGAGGTGCGCCATGAAGACAAAGCAGCTGGCTCTTTCGGCGCTGCTGGTATCGCTGGCCCTGGCCCTTTCCTATGCCGAGCGGTTCATCCCGCTGCAATTGCTGGTACCGCTGCCCGGCGTCAAGCTGGGGCTGGCCAACATTGTGACCATGGCGGCGCTGTATTTCCTGACGCCGCAGACGGCCTTTCAAATTCTGGTCGTGCGGTGCCTTCTGGGGTGCCTGTTTGGCAGCGGCGTGACGGCCCTGGCCATGTCCCTCACCGGCGGCCTATGCGCTTTTTTTGTCATGCTGCAGTGCAAAAAGCTCCCCGTTTTCTCCATTTTCGGCGTCAGCATTCTGGGCGCAGCCGCCCACAATTTCGGACAGGTCTGTGCAGCGTCCCTGCTGCTGTATTCCGGGCATACCTTCGGCTATCTGCCGTTTTTGCTGCTGGCGGCCATCCCCTCGGGGTGGATCACCGGGGCCATTTCGTCCGTGACCTTCCGGGCGCTGATGGCGGCAGGCGCGCACAGGCCGTCGGCATGAAAAGGCGGAGCTTCCGGGAAAATCAGGAGGATACACAACATGAACAGAACAAGACTGCGGGCGCTTCTGCTGGCGGCCCTGGTGCCGGCGGTGCTCCTCCTGTCCGGCTGTGCCGGGCAGCAGCGGTACGAAGCCAGCTTTCTGACGCTCTTTGACACGGTGACCACCGTGGTGGGATACGCGGACAGCGAGGAAGCCTTCCAGGCTGAGGCCCAATCCATCCGGGAGGCCCTGCTGGAATACCACCAATTGTTTGACATCTACCATACCTATCCCGGTATGAACAACCTGAAAACCGTCAACGACCACGCGGGAAAAGAACCGGTGAAAACGGACCGGCGGCTGATCGAACTGCTGCTGCTCTGCCGCGAGCTGTACGAACAGACGGACGGCCGGGTCAACGCCGCCATGGGCAGCGTTCTGTCCCTGTGGCATGAAGCCAGGACGGACGGCCTTGCGGATCCCGCCCACGCGGCGCTGCCGGATGCGGAGGCCCTGCGGGAGGCGGCAGCCCATATGGACTTCGACGATGTGGTCATCGACGAGGAAGCATCCACGGTCTGGCTCCGGGATCCCGCCATGCGCCTGGATGTGGGCGCCGTTGCCAAGGGCTACGCCGTGGGCGAGGTCTGCAAAACGGCGCCCGCCGGGCTGCTGGTCAGTGTGGGCGGAAATGTCTGCGCCACCGGCGGAAAGCCCGACGGTGGCGCATGGGTCGTGGGCATTCAAAGCCCCGACGGCGGAGACAACTATCTGCATACCCTGCAGCTCACGGAGGGGGCCGTTGTCACCAGCGGCGACTATCAGCGGTACTACACCGTGGACGGTGTGCGCTATCATCATATCATCGACCCCGAAACCCTGATGCCCGCCGGTTCCTGGCGCTGTGTCACGGTGCTGTGCGCGGATTCCGGCATAGCCGACGGGCTGTCCACGGCGCTGTTCCTGCTGTCCCGGGAAGCGGGCCAGGCGCTGCTGGAGCGCTACGGCGCAGAGGCCATGTGGGTGACCCCGGACGGGGAGGAGCTGTTCAGCCCCGGATTCGGCCAGGCCGTCCGGTCATAGGGCGGCGGGTCAGTCGCTCAGCTTGCGCAGCAGGTTTTCCACATCGGCGGCCTTCAGCAGCTTGCCCATGGACACGACCTTTTCGTTGACCACGATGGCAGGCATGGACATGACGCCGTATCCCATGACCTTTTCCATGTCGGTGATATACTCCACCTCCAGGTTCAGACCCATGGCCTTGACTGCGGCCTGCGCGTTTTCATACTGCTCGTGGCAGGTCTTGCAGCCGGCGCCCAGAACCTTGACGCAGCAGATTCCCTCCACGGGCGCACCGCAGCAGCAGCCGGTGCGCTCCTCTGCCGCAGCTTCCGAGCCGCAGCAGCAGACGGGCGCCTTCTTCTCTTCTTCCTTTTTCTTTCCGAAATTGAACAGTGCCATATTTGTTTCCTCCTAGAATATCAGAATGGGTTGTATTGCGTTGAAGAAATAGCCGACGATGATGATCCCGAGGGTGCAGATTGCGGCAAACAGGCCCAGCAGCCTGGGTTTAACCGCCTTGCGCAGCAGGATCATGGACGGCAGGCTCAGGGTGGTCACCGCCATCATAAAGCTGAGGATGGTTCCCAGCTGGGCGCCCTTTGCCAGAAGGGCTTCCGCCACGGGAATGGTGCCGAAAATATCCGCGTACATGGGAACGCCGGCCAGCACCGCCAGGATCACCCCCAGGGGGTTTCGGCTGCCCAGAATGTTCTGAATCCACGTCTCCGGGATCCAGTTGTGAATCACCGCGCCAATGCCGACGCCAAGGAGGATATAGGGAAACACTTTTTTGAACGTCCCCGCAACCTGCTCTTTTGCGTAGATCAGCCGGTCCTTCACCGTCAGATCCGGGGCTTCGATATCCACGCCGCCTTTGGCTCTTCGGATGAATTCCTCCACATGGTTTTCCATGTGGAGTTTTTCGATCAGGGTTCCGCCAGCAACGGCGACAACCAGGCCGAGAACCACATAAATCACGGCCACCTTCGCACCGAACACGCTCATCAGCAGCACCAGGCTCCCCAGATCCACCATGGGAGAGGAAATCAGGAACGAGAAGGTGACGCCCAGCGGCAGCCCGGCACTGGAAAAGCCGATAAACAGCGGGATGGACGAGCAGGAGCAGAAGGGCGTCACGGTTCCCAGCAGGGCGGCAATGATATTTGCCCAGATTCCCCGGAACCTGCCCAGAATCCGCTTGCTCCGTTCCGGCGGGAAATAGCTCTGGATGTAGGAGATCACAAAGATCAGGAAGCAGAGCAGCACCGTAATTTTGATCACATCGTAGAGAAAAAACCGGATGCTCCCGCCCCAACGGGATGCCATATCCAGCCCCAGGGCGGACAATGCGCCGCCGATGGCGTCATTCAGCCATTTCATGCCCAGGACCTGCGTCTGGAAAACATCCCATATTGACCGCAATATATTCATAACTGTGTCCCTTTCATATCGAAAATATTGAAAAACCCTTTCCGCTGCTCGGAACAGAAATCAGGATTCGCAGGCGGGTTCCGCGGCGGCCAGATCCGTCAGATAGGCCCGGGCGGTCTGAACGCCTTCGGGACAAATGCGGTAATGCATCCACTTGCCTTCCCTGCGCCCGACGACAATGCCGGAATCGCACAGAATCTTCATGTGATGGGACAGGGTCGGCTGGCTGATGCTCATTTCCTCCAGCAGCCTGCAGGCACACTTTTCCCCGCTGCAAAGCAGCTTCAGAATTCGGATGCGGTTTTCATCGCAGAACGCCTTGAACATCAAGGCCGTCTTTCGTTCGTCCATCGTACGCCTCCCATCGAAGTTTATCTATATTATAGACAACGCATTGATGTTTGTCAATGTGTTAAACTAAAAAAAGCCGGTCAAAATTGTCAATTCGGGCCTGTCGCAAAATTGCAATTTTGCACAAACACAAGCTGCACCGAAAGCCTCCCCTGTGTAAGGGGAGGTGGCCCGAAGGGCCGGAGGGGTTGTGTGCAGGCAGTCGGTGCCAGCAACGACCCCTCAGTCACGGCTTGCGCCGTGCCAGCTCCCCTTACGCAGGGGAGCCT
>JAEDJR010000133.1 GCA_016296235.1 Oscillospiraceae bacterium | reverse complement strand
AGCCCTTTTCGGCGAAGAGCCTGGACACGGCGTCGATGGTCACGTCGTCGCAGACAGGCTTGCCGCAGTCCTTGCAGTAGAACACGGGGATGGGCAGGCCCCAGCGGCGCTGACGGGAGATGCACCAGTCGGAGCGCTCGCGGATCATGGAGATCATGCGGTCCTTGCCCCAGGCGGGCAGCCACCGGACGTTGTCGCAGGCGGCCACGGCCTCGTCCTTGAAGGCGTCCACGGAGCAGAACCACTGGGGGGTGGCCCGGAAGATGATGGGGCCTTTGCAGCGCCAGCAGTGGGGATAGCTGTGGACAATCTCCTCGGAGGCCAGCAGGCGGCCGGATTCCTTCATGTCGGCCAGGATGATGGGGTTGGATTCCTCGGTTCTGAGACCGGCGTACTTGCCGGCGTAGTCGGTGTGGCGGCCCTGGTCGTCCACGGGCACCACCATGTCCATGCCGTAGCGCAGGCAGGTCTGGTAGTCGTCGGCGCCGAAGCCGGGAGCCGTGTGGACGCAGCCCGTACCGGAGTCCATGGTGACGTAGTCCGCCAGCACCAGCCGGGAGGTCTTGGGCAGGAAGGGATGGTCGGCCAGCATATTCTCAAAGAACGCACCTTCATGGGTCTCCACGATCTCATAGTCCAGGCCGGCGATGCCCATGACCTTGGCCGTCAGGGCCTCGGCCATGATATACAGCTCGCCGTTGGAAGCCTTGACCACGGCGTAGGACTCCTGGGGATGCAGGGCGATGGCCAGGTTGCCGGGGAGGGTCCAGATGGTGGTGGTCCAGATGACGAAGTTCAGCTTGCTGTGATCCAGATGGCTCAGCTTGCCCAGGTCGTCGTGCATGGCGAACTTGACGTAGACCGTGGTGCAGGGATCGTCCTGGTATTCAATCTCGGCCTCGGCCAGAGCGGTCTCGTCCTTGGGGCACCAGTACACGGGCTTCAGGCCCTTGTAGATGTAGCCCTTCTGGAACATTTTTCCGAAGATCTTCACTTCCTCGGCCTCGAAGCCGGGATCCATGGTCTTGTAGGGGTGCTCCCAGTCGGCCACCACGCCCATGCGCTTGAAGCCCTCCATCTGCACGTCGATGTAGTGCTGGGCAAAGTCGTGGCAGGCGGAGCGGAATTCGGGGATGCTCATGGCCTTGCGGTTGAGCTTGTTCTTCTTGATGATGGCGGATTCGATGGGCATGCCGTGGTTGTCCCAGCCGGGGATATAGGGGGTGTAGTAGCCCCGCATGGCGTAGGAGCGCACGATGAAGTCCTTGAGGGACTTGTTCAGAGCGTGGCCCATGTGCAGGCCGCCGTTGGAGAAGGGAGGGCCGTCGTGCAGGGAGAACCGGGGCTTGCCCTCGTTCTTTTTGAGCATTTCGTTGTAGAGGTCCAGCTCCTGCCAGTGCTGCAGCATACCGGGCTCCCGGTTGGGCAGGCCGGCCCGCATGGGGAAGCCGGACTTGGGCATGTTCAGTGTCTGCTTGTATTCCATAATTGCCTCCAAATACAATAATATTTCAGAATATTTATGAGAACAGGCGTGTCATTGCGAGGAGCCTTTATGGGCAGCCGCAGGACATGACACACCGTAGGGCGGCCAGACCCCTGGCCGCCGTGCAGGCAGTCCTGTCCTGCAGGGCAGCGAGATACGGATTGCCACGGTCCCTGCGGGGCCTCGCAATGACAGGCGTCGTTCGCGGCGGGGGCAAGCCCCCGCCCTACCGGGACCCATCGATACGTCCCTGCGGAATTTCAAATCCATCTGCGCAGGAGGGAACAAAAAAAGCCTCTGTCTCCGGAAAGAGACAAAGGCTGAACCTCTGCGGTACCACTCTTTTTGCCTTGCGGCCACTCAAGCTGCGAGATAACGGTCGCACCCGTCCTGGCTTACTAAGAGTTCAGCCGGAGGCTCCGAGGTGATCTTCCCACCGGCTCCGCCGCCTGCTTCCACCAGCCGCAGGCTCTCTTGGGGCTTCCCCGATGGTACTCGTCCTCATCCACGCCATAGTATTTGATTCTCCAGAATAGAATACCCGGATTTGCCCGGTTTGTCAACAGTTTTATCCCAAAACCTGCCGGAAGCCGTTCACAAATTGTTGATTTGACTGCGGCACTTCCTTCTGCTATACTCCTTATTGAATAAAGGAGGCGGAACCATGGAAAAATTTATCCCTTACGAAAAACTGTCGAAAAAAGAGAAGCGCCGGCTGGACCGGGAAAAGCGCGGCACCTGGGGCGAACTGAACCCCGTCACCCGCCGTCCGGAGGTCAGCAAGGCCTACAATCGCAGAAAGGCACAGAACTGGAAGCGCGAAGCTCCGGATCTGTGCCGTTTGTTTTATGCATAAGAGCCTCGTGCCCCCTCTACAGGGGGCTGCCGGAGCGCAGCGGAGGCTGGGGGTTGTACCGACACGCAGTTTTCGCGAAAAAACGGTGCAATTGCAAGCTTGCAGCAACCCCCAGTCAGGCTTTCCGGCCTGACAGCCCCCTGTAGAGGGGGCACGAGAGGGTGCCCGGCTCCTGAACAGAGGGGACGAGGCCTTTCCTTCTCTTCGCTGCATACATTTTACGAATTCACAAATAATTCATCTTGGACCTATTGACAATTCCGGGGCTTGGTGGTAGAGTACATTTAGCACTCAGGAAGACGGAGTGCTAAACAGTGAGGTGATATCCCATGGAGCTGACGGCGCGTCAAAAAAAGATTCTGCGTGCCATTGTGGACAGTTACATCCAGACCGCCGAGCCTGTGGGCTCCAAGGCTCTGGCTTCCATGCCCGGCATGGACTGCAGTTCCGCCACCATCCGCAACGAGATGGCCGAGTTGACCCAGATGGGCCTGCTGGAGCAGCCCCACACCTCCGCCGGACGCATCCCCTCCCCTGCCGGCTACCGGCTGTATGTGGACGAGCTGATGCAGGATTACCGGCTCAGCGTGGACGAAACCCAGAGCCTCAACCAGGCCATGGAGCTGAAAATCCAGGAGGTGGACAAGGTCATCTCCCAGGTCAGCAAAATGGTCTCCCAGATGACCAACCTGCCGGCCGTGGCCATGACCGCCGCCGCAGGTACCCCCACGGTGCAGCGCTTTGACCTCCTGCAGGCCCACGCCGGGAGCTTCATCCTGGTGGTCATGACCAGCAGCGAGACCGTCCGGAACAAGCTCATCAAGCTGCCGCTGAACTGCAGCGAGCAGGATCTGAAGCTGCTGGCCGCCGTGCTCAACGCCTCTCTGACGGAGCTGCCCGCCGACGGCTTCACCCCGGAGCTGCTGCAGCGGGTCACCCGCAGCGCCGGCCCCGCCGCCTCCCTGGTGCCTGTGATTGTGGATTTCACCACCCATGTGCTCCAGGAGGAGCAGAAAAGCCAGGTTTACGTCAGCGGTCAGATGAAGCTGCTGGGCCAGCCCGAATACCGGGACGTGGAAAAGGCCCAGGAGGTTCTCTCCACCCTGGACAGCGACACCCTTTCCAACCTGCCCGCCACCCTGGCGGACACCGCCGGGACGCAGATCCTGGTGGGGCCGGAAAACATCGCCCGGGAGCTGCGGGACACCAGTGTGGTCATGACCCGCTTCGACATCGGCGACGGCATGCAGGGCCTCATCGGCGTGGTCGGACCCACCCGGATGGATTACGCCCAGGTGACCGCCCGGCTGAGCTATTTTGCAGAAAATCTGGGCCGCATGTTCTCCAAACCGGAGCTGCCGCCCAGTCCAGAACAAAAAGAACCAGGAGACGAGTGATCCATGGAAGAAAACAAGCAGACCCCTGAGACCGAAGTGACCGAGGAAACCAAAGCCCCGGCAGCCGAGGCCACGGAAGCCGAAACTCCCGAAGCAGCCGCTCCCCAGGAGGAGGCCCCCAAGCCCGATCCCGTGGAGGAGCTGAAGGTCAAGCTGGCCACGGAGCATGACAATTACCTGCGACTGGCCGCCGAGTATGATAACTTCCGCAAGCGCACCCAGAAGGAGCGCGACGCCCTCTACACCGACATCAAGGCCGAGACCGTCGGCAAGTTCCTGCCGGTGTTCGACAACCTGCAGCGGGCCCTGAAGCAGGAAACCGCCGACGAGGCCTACAAGAAAGGCGTGGAAATGACCATGACCGGCCTCATGTCCATCATGGACAGCCTGGGTGTCCAGAGCTTCGGCCAGGTGGGCGACGCCTTCGATCCCAACTACCACAACGCCGTGATGCAGCGGGCCGATGAAAACTTCGGTGAGAGCATCATCTGCGAAGTGTTCCAGACCGGCTTCAAGGTCGGCGACAAAGTCGTCCGCCACGCCATGGTGGTGGTAGCAAACTAACGCCCTTGTCCCCCCTGCACAGGGGGGTGGCCTGCGAAGCAGGCCGGGGGGTTGCTTCGTTATACTGCTGTACCGTTGATCGGCAAAACTGCTTGCCGGTACAACCCCCAGTCAGGCCTTCGGCCTGCCAGCCCCCTGTGCAGGGGGCACAAGCAACATTGTAAAACCTACACATCCATTCAGGAGGTATTTATTATGAGCAAGATTATCGGTATCGACCTTGGTACAACCAATAGCTGTGTCGCCGTGATGGAAGGCGGCGAACCCGTCGTCATCGCCAACGCCGAAGGCAACCGCACCACGCCTTCCGTGGTGGCCTTCTCCAAGACCGGCGAGCGCATGGTGGGCCAGGTGGCCAAGCGCCAGGCTGTCACCAACCATGCCCGCACCGTTTCCTCCATCAAGCGGGAAATGGGCAGCAACTACAAAGTGGAAATCGACGGCAAAAAGTACACCCCCCAGGAAATCTCCGCGATGATCCTGCAGAAGCTGAAGGCTGACGCCGAGGCTTATCTGGGCGGCACCGTCACCGAAGCCGTTATCACCGTCCCCGCCTACTTCACCGACGCCCAGCGTCAGGCCACCAAGGACGCCGGCAAGATCGCCGGTCTGGACGTGAAGCGTATCATCAACGAGCCCACCGCCGCGGCTCTGGCCTACGGTCTGGACAAGGAGACCGAGCAGAAGATCATGGTCTATGACCTGGGCGGCGGCACCTTCGACGTCTCCATCCTGGAGATCGGCGACGGCGTCATCGAGGTTCTGGCCACCGCCGGCAACAACCGTCTGGGCGGCGACGACTTCGACGAGTGCATCATGAAGTATCTGGTGGAGGAGTTTAAGAAGGCCGAGGGCATCGACCTGAGCAAGGATCCCACCGCCATGCAGCGTCTGAAGGAAGCTGCCGAGAAGGCCAAGATTGAGCTGTCCGGCGTCACCTCCTCCAACATCAACCTGCCCTATATTACCGCCGACGCCACTGGCCCCAAGCATCTGGACATGACCCTGACCCGGGCCAAGTTCAATGAGCTGACGG
>JAEDJR010000132.1 GCA_016296235.1 Oscillospiraceae bacterium | reverse complement strand
ACTGGCCGTGTTTCAGGAATCCTGTCATTGCGAGGCCCCGCAGGGGCCGTGGCAATCCGTTTCCCTATTCCATAATCCCAAACCGGTATTTGGTCTCCAAAATCCGCAGGACGCTCTCGTCGATCCGTTCCTGGGTCAGGGTGCCGTCGGCCAGGGCGGCCTGCAGGCCCTGGAAGGCCGTGGGCAGGTCGTTGGGCATCAGCAGCATATCGGCCCCGGCGGAAATGGCCATGACGGCGGCCTGGGCGCTGGTATACTCGCCGATGATGGCCCCCATACGCAGGGAATCCGTGATAATCAGGCCGTCGAAGCCCAGCTCCTCCCGCAGATAGCCCATGACCTCCGGCGACAGGCTGGCGGGCAGGCCGGACAGGTTCTCGTTGGTCTGATGGCCCACCATGACGAAGGCCACGCCCTTTTCAATGCCCGCCCGGAAGGGCACCCACTCCGTCTCCCGCAGCTGCTCCAGGGTGCGGGTGGAGACGGACTTGCCCTGGTGGGAGTCGGCCTCCGTGCTGCCGTGGCCGGGGAAGTGCTTCAGGCAGGCGGCCATGCCGCTGCGCTGCAGGCCCTCCACCATGGCCGCCACCAGGGGCGCCGCCACTTCGGGATCGTTGCTGTAGGCCCGGCTGCCGATTTCCGTGTTGTTGGGGTTGGTAATCACATCGGCCACCGGGGCGAAATCCAGGTTGAAGCCCAGCTCGCCCAGCTCCTGGGCCATGGTCTTGCCCACGTTGTAGACCTCCGCCAGGTCGGCCCGCTGGCCGTAGTTGGCGGCGGCTTCAAAATAGGTGGTGCCCATGGCTTCGTTGGCGCCCACCCGGGAGACCAGGCCGCCCTCCTCGTCCACCGCCAGGAACAAAGGCGTTTTGGCGTAGGACTGGATGCCGGACAGCATAGTCTGGGTCTGGGTCCGGTCCACCAGGTTCGGGGCAAAGTAGCACACGCCGCCCACGGGACGGGCCTCCAGGGCCGCCCTGGTGGTGTCCCCGGCCAGGGTGACCGTGCCCGTATCCGTCAGGCTCTCCGGCGTCACCAGGAACAGCTGCCAGAGCTTTTCCTCCGGGGTCATGGTCTCCAGATAGGCCCTGGCCTGTTCGGCGTAGGGATTTTCCTCCTCCGGAATCTCCTCCGCCGGCTCCTCCGGGATCTCCTCCGGCGGCTCCTCCGGGAGTTCCTCCGCCGGTTCCTCCGGCGCCGGTTCCGGTTCTTCCGCAGCAGGCTCCTGCTCCTCCGGCAGGGTCTCTGCCGCGTCCTCGGCCTGGGCCTGGAACAGCTGCTCCGTACTCAGCACCGCCGGCTCCTGCCGCTCCCGGGGCAGCGCGCTCCACAGGAAAAAGCCCGCAAAGGCCACCAGAACCGCGCAAATCAAAATCACAAGCACAGCACCGAAGATTTTCAAGCCTTTCATCGCCGTTTCCAGCTCCTCTCCGTCAGGCGTTTCCCTGCTCCGCCTCCTCTTCCTCCGGGGGCGCAGGTTCCTCCTCCGCAGGCGGTTCCTCCTGCGGCTCCTCCGGCGCATCCGGCAGAGGCTCACAGGCGGGGTATTCTTCCATGTTCCAATAGTATTCTTCCATCTCACGGTCCGTCCGGAGGGCCGGCTGGCTCTCGTCCAGCACGCTGCGGGCCAGATCCAGATGGCGGTAGACTCCGTCCAGGCTGACGATATTCCAGGTGTAGGGCTGGCCGCTGCGCAGGCCCTCCACCGTATAGCACTCCACACCGGCCAGGTCGCAGATCAGCTGCCAGGCCTGGGTCAGGCCCCGGGGATCGGCCACGCCGCCGCAGAGCGCCGCATACAGGGGGGTGGCGGTTTCTTCCGCCTCATAGGAAAACCGTTCGGTCAGGTAGGTCAGCAGAAGCCCCACCTTGTCCCGGTCCGACCGGCGGTAGCGGATATACTCCGCCGCCGCGTCCAGGCTCTCCTGCACCGCCTTCTGCATGGAGCGCAGGCTCTGGGGCGTCTGGGTATAGGCCAGATCCACCTCCACGATCCGCACGGAGCCGCTGTCCGGATACGCCGACACGGTCACCTTGGGCGTCTCCATAACGGTCTCGGGGTTGGCGGCGCAGTAATCCGCCACCATGGCCGGGATATCCGGATCCCGGTAGCTGGGCAGCCGCAGCACCACCCGGTCCTCCAGCCGGTCCACGGCCTCCTCCAGCCGGCTGCGCAGCTGCGTCTGGGTGGGAATCGTCTCGATGGCCTGAATCTCCCGCAGGGACCGGCGGAAGGTGATGCGGACGCGAATTTCATAGTAATTGACGATCAGGGTGCAGTCGTGGGTCATGTAGTCCACGGCGTAGGCCCCCAGGGGATCCTGCTTGGACACCTCATAGGCGGCCTGAATCAGGTCTTCCTCCACATTGCCGCTGTAGTTGGCGGCACGGATGGCGCCCTCGGTCCGGCCGGTTTCCACAAAGCCCAGGATGGCCCGTTTCAGGCCGTCGTAATCCTGGACAGCCACGGCGTCCGCCGGTTCCGCCTGTCCGCCGGAGCCGGCGTGGGGCTGGACGGAGAGATAGCTGGACGGCGCCATGGCGCAGGAGGTCAGGGTGCACAGCAGCAGAAGCAGTGCCAGAAATCGCATGGGGTCACCTCCGGATTGATCGTTGTGCCGTATCAAAGGTCGTTTTTGCTGTAGCGCTTGAAGCCCTCGCCCAGAACCTGGTGGGATTCCTGCAGGATGATGAAGGCGTTGGGATCGATGTCCATGACCAGCCGCTTGAGCTCGGCGGCCTGGCGCTTTTTGATGGCGCTGAGGAGCACCTTCTTCTCCTGGCCGGAGTAGTAGCCGTGGCCGTCCAGGATGGTGACGCCCCGCTCCAGCTTCTCTCCGATGGCCCGGCTGATGGCCTCGTAGGAATCCGAGATAATCAGGGCCACGGTGGAGTAGTCCAGGCCATAGACCACGCCGTCGAGGGCGATTTCGGTAACATAGAGCGTCACGGCGCTGTAGAGGGTGGTGTTGATATCCCGGAACGCCAGGCCTGCCAGGGTCACGGTGACGATATCGATGCACATGATGATGCGCCCGATGGGGAGATTGGGGAAGGTAGGCCGCAGGAGCCGTCCCACGATGTCCACGCCGCCGGTGGAGGCGCCGGTGAGAAACACCAGGCCCAGGCCGGCGCCGCACAGGAGTCCGCCGTACAGGGCGGCCAGCAGGGGGTCGATCTGCGGCGCGGTGACGTTGGAGAACAGCTGCACCGCCAGGTTGGACATGGCCATGCCCAGCAGGGAGCCCAGGAAAAACTCCCGGCCCACGCCCCTGATACTGATGAGGAACAGCGGCACGTTAATCATGACCGCCCACATGGCCACGCTGCCGAAGCCGGTCACATGGAGCAGCAGCTGTCCGATACCGGACACGCCGCCGACGTTGATATGGTTGGGCTGCAGAAACAGGTTGAAGCCCAGGCCGAAGATGCTGCATCCCACAGCCATCAGCGCCAGATTTTTCATGCTCCGAAGTACCAGCTTCCAGTTCATAACGGCCTCCTGCTCAAAGATTCATCTGGATCTGCGTTTCTCCTGTGTCCTCCTCCCGCAGCAGGGCGCCGGCGGCGGGGAGGGTTTTGGCCCGGTAGCGGGCGGGATTTTGGATGGCGCTGTCCTCCAGGAGGACGGCCCGCTCCACGATCTTGTTCTTTTTCAGGGTCATGACGGCCACGCCGATGGTGGCCCGGGTGGTTTTGGATTGGAGCTGCGATGCGGAGAAGATCAGGCAGCGGCCGTCGGAGGCATAGAGCGCCGCCTGCCGGTCCGGGGCCGTCAGGCAGAACAGGGCCTTGACCGGGGACTTGTCGGAATAGGCGCCGGTGAGCTTGCGGCGGTTGGATTTGGTCTCATAGGCGCTGAGATCCACCTTGGCCACCTTGCCGTTTTCAAAGACAAACAGCAGATAGCCCTTGTAGTCCCCCGGCAGGCACACGGCCAGGACGTTTTCGCCCTCGTCCATGCCCAGCCTGGCCGGCAGGAAGTCCCCCAGCACCGACGCCTTGCTGTCGTCGAACTCCGAGCAGCGGGTCTTATAGACCTGGGCCTTGTCGGTGAACACCAGCAGCTCGGCCCGGTTGGTGGTCTCCCGGGTCATGACCAGGCGGTCGCCCTCCTTGAGCTTCTGTTCGCCGGACATCCGCAGGCTCTGGGGGGTGATCTTCTTGAAATAGCCGTCCCGGGTCACAAAGACCGTCACGGGGTAATCCGGCGTCTCGTCCTCCGGCTCCGCCTCCGCCGCCAGCTGGTGCTCAAAGACCAGGGTGGTTTTCCGGTCCCTGCCGTACTTGTCGGCCACGGTTTTCAGCTCCTGGACGATGATCTGGCGGATCTTCTTCTCAGACCCCAGAATGTCCGTCAGCTCGGTGATCTCCTTCTCCAGGTTTTCCGTGTCCTGCAGGCGCTTGAGGATGTATTCCTTGTTGATATTGCGCAGCTTGATCTCCGCCACGAACTCCGCCTGCACCTGGTCGATGCCGAAGCCGATCATCAGGTTGGGCACCACCTCGGCGTCGGATTCCGTCTCCCGGATGATGCGGATGGCCTTGTCGATATCCAGGAGGATTTTGCTCAGGCCCTTGAGCAGGTGCAGCCGCTCCTTTTTCCGCTGCAGCTGGAAGAACACCCGGCGCTTGACGCACTGGCTGCGCCAGGCCGTCCACTCCTCCAGAATCTCGCCCACGCCCAGAACCTTGGGCATCCCGGCGATGAGGATGTTGAAGTTGCAGGGGAAGGAGTCCATCAGCGGCGTGGATTTCATCAGCCGGGCCATGAGCTTGTCCGGATCCACGCCCCGCTTCAGGTCGATGGTCAGCTTCAGGCCGGAGAGGTCGGTCTCGTCGCGCATATCGGAGATTTCCCGGATTTTTCCCGCCTTCATCAGGTCGGCCACCTTGTCGATGATGGCCTCGGTGGAGGTGGTGTAGGGAATCTCGTAGATTTCGATGAGGTTGCCCTCCTTGACGTAGCGCCATTTGGCCCGGATCTGGAAGGAGCCGCGGCCGGTGCGGTAGATCTCCGCCATCTGGAGGGGGTCGTAGAGAATTTCGCCGCCGGTGGGGAAATCCGGCGCCGGCAGGGTGTCCAGCAGACTGCAGGTGGGGTCCTTGATCCGGGCGATGGCCGTCTGGCAGACCTCCCGCAGGTTGAAGCCGCAGATGTTGCTGGCCATGCCCACGGCGATGCCGGTGTTGTTGCTGACCAGCACGTTGGGGAAGGTGGTGGGCAGCAGGGTCGGCTCCTGCATGGTGGAGTCGTAGTTGTCCACAAAGTCCACGGTGTCGGAGTCGATGTCCCGGAACAGCTCCTGGCAGATGGGATCCAGCTTGGCCTCGGTGTAGCGGGAGGCGGCGTAGGCCAT
>JAEDJR010000131.1 GCA_016296235.1 Oscillospiraceae bacterium | reverse complement strand
TTTTGACTCTTCTGTACCAATATCCGTCAGCAGTCCCTGGAGATCTGGATAAGGCATGGAGTATCGCTGGCTCAAATACCGGAGGGAGGCGCCAAGTTCTCCGTCCGGGCCGCCATACTGACTGATAATGATGGAAGCAAGGCGGGGATCTGTCCGTGCAATCTTCACAGGAAACTGAAGTGCTTTATTGTAAGTAAACATACTCAGCCCTCCTTGTTGGCGTCAATGTCCCAGGGCCAGGGGCCTTTGGTCCATTCATAGGTTCCGGACATTGCCGAAGACATCTGCGTCAGCGGTCCGCAGTTTTGCTCATATTGCTGCATAGCATGAGAAAACTGCTCCACATATTGATTGAACAAATCTGTGGCATCCTGGTCTGTTGGGTGGGTATCAAGATACATTCCCAGCTCTGAAATGGCGAAATGGAGTGCCTGCAATTGGTGCATCGGTGTCCGGCTCTGTTCCTCCTGGTTAACCATGCCCATAAAGGGCAAATCCAAACCGGGATATAGCGTTCCTCTTACAAGCCCCACGGGAGCCTGATAGGTATCACTGTTTTCCTGCTGAAACGGAACGTAGGGATTTGCCAGCGGCGCACAGGCCGGCAGCACACCCATACCTTCTGCGCAGGTTGTTTCTGCCTGGTTGGTCGAGTAATCCAAAACGCATCCTCCTAACTATTTTGAGTTCGGATTATCCTATGCCAATCGACCTTGAATTGTGTATTTCGACTTTTTCAACGGAGGCCGTTTGACGAATGTGCGGGAAACATGATTTTTGTATTGACAACTGCGTGATTTCATTTACTATGAAAGAAATGATTTTCAAAGAGATGGCTGGTGAACAACATGCTGAATGATACAATTCTTTTGCTTCGTCATGCGCTGCACGCTTGTCCGGAGGTTTCCGGAAAAGAAGAAAAGACAAAAGCAATGCTGATGGACTTTCTGAAAACACATACCACCATGGAGCTCCATCCCTGCGGAGACGGTTTCTATGCCGCCCATCGGGAGATGGACCCCAACAAACCGGTGCTGGCGCTGCGGGCGGACTATGACGCGCTGGCTTTGCCGGATGGAACGGCCGCCCATCTATGTGGTCATGACGGACACGCTGCCGCGCTCTGCGGCGCGGCGCTGCTGGCGGAAGGCCAGACGTTTGGACGGGACATCTTTTTCCTGTTTCAACCGGCAGAAGAGACCGGCGCAGGCGCGGCAGGTTGTACGGAACTGCTTCAGAAAGAACCTGTTGAGGAGATCTACGGTGCGCACAATCTGCCTGGATTTCCTATGGGACAGGTGGTCACACGTCCGGGAACCTTTGCCTGCGCTTCTCAGGGCGTGACGCTGACATTTCAGGGGAAACCAGCCCACGCGGCATATCCGGAAAACGGCGTCTCTCCAGCGGCGGCGGTGGGACGGCTGCTGTGTGCACTCCCTCCCCTCTCCGACCCTGGACGGTATTCCGGTATGACGCTTTGCACGGTGATCGGTGTCGAGATGGGCGAGAAAGCCTTTGGCGCGGCGGCAGCATGCGCGGAGGTCTGGCTGACCCTCCGGGCGGAACACGACCAAGACTTACGCACCCTGTATGAGGAAATCCTTGGCTTGTCCCGCGCCATGGCTTCGGAATATGGCTTGTATTTTTCCCATCAAATTCAGGACGTCTTCCCTGCCACAGAGAATGCACCGCCATGTGCGCAGAAGGTTCTGGACCTCTGCGGCGGGCAGCTGCTCCGGACGCCGATGCGTTGGAGTGAGGACTTTGGGCATTATCTCCGGCACTGCCCCGGCGCGTTTTTCGGAATCGGCGCGGGAGAAGCCCATCCGCCGCTGCATACAGAAGCCTATGAATATCCGGATGCCCTCCTGCAGCCTACGGTTTACGCGTTTCTGGCGTTGATGCGGGGATGAGGCTCACATCAAGTCAAACAGATTCATCTGAACGCATGTCTCTGGGCCTTCCGTTTGGACGGATTTGGAGAGATCTCCATCCCAGCCTTCGTCAATCGGGACTGCGCCCTGTTCGATCAGCGCCTGGTTTCCTCTGTATGCAGGATTGTTCCAGCAGAAGGTGGGACAGTATTGGCGTTTGAGGTTGTCCACGGCCCCGGCCCAGGTGCCTCCTTTTTGATAATCGGACCGGACGACAACGGTTCCGTCTGACTGTGCGTACACATACCGGTTCCGCATCATGGCGATTCCGGTATGGAAACCGGAATCTGGATTTGTGACAGATAAGAGCAGCAGCTTCCCCTGCTGAACGGCGTAAACGGTTTTTGGATCCCTGAGCTTACCGAGCATGGAATCGGAGAGAAATGCGATGGCGTTCCCTCCCAGGTTCAGCGCCGTTTCCTCTGCCGCATGGTCCACACCCTTTGCACCGCCGGTCACCACCAGATAACCGCAGTTCATGGTTTTCTGCACGGTTTTTCTTGTGAAAGCAATGTCTTCGTCCGAAGCGTTCCGGGATCCTGCATACCCGGCGCCCTTTTGCTTCAAAAGGCACGGTTCTCCCGCGTAGTAGAACAGCGGCGGGCAGCTGCTGCCGGACATTTCCCGCAGCCGGACCGGATATTCCTCATCCGCCAGGGTCATGATATGGATTCCCATATTCTCGTACTTACTCAGCGCAAAGCTCAGGCTTGCGCTCCGGCCGATGAGCCGTGCGATTCGATCGGCCTGTTGTGCACCCAACCGAAACCGGGCGCGAAGGTCTTCAGTACTGTATGTCAAAAGTTCGGCGGGCTGCAGATGCTGCGCTGCGATAATTTGTTCCAATTGGCTCCATTCTTTTGGTTCCAATGGCTTGACGTCATTTCCGGCGCCGAGGTGGCTGCAAAGAATGGCAATGGCCATGGAGTTTTGATTCATTGGGAGTAGCCTCCTTTCAGGCTGCTGTCTGCCAGGGCAAAGGGATAGACCTCTTTGCAGCCTGCTTGCATCAGCCGGTATCCACAGACGGTCATGGTCCATCTGGAATCTACCACGTCGTCAATCAGTATCACTTTTTCGGGAATAGATGCATCGTCTATGATGGAAAAGGAAACAAAGGCGTTGGCGCACTGATGGGCGCTGTTTTCCATGTGCTTTTGCTGCGGAACAGGGCGTTTTCGCAGCAGTTCCACAAAGGGAACTCTGCAGGCCCTTGCGAGGCGTCTGGAAAAATCCTGCACCAGATCGCTTCGCAGGGAGGGAACGCAGGTGATGTGTGTGATGTCGTGTTCCCGAATCAGCGGCCGGAGCAGCTGGGCGCTTTTCCCGACCAGCTCGTCACAGAAGCGTCGCTTTGCGGAATACTTGTCCCGCTGTACCAGCGCGCCGTATCCGGCGTCTCCGTATTTGGACAGACAGATGCCTGTTTGGTTGATGAAGGCGATTTTTCCGGCTTCTGTGGCAGCAAAATTGACCCACATTTTCCTCGGCTCGATCGTCAGGGTCAGGCCGTTGATGTATTCGGAAGCCTTTCGCTTCGCCAGGAAGGACGCCTTGGCGGGCAGAAGGTTTTTTCCAAGACAGTTGGCGCAGTGTCCGCATTCGGGCGCGTTTCGGTCGTCCAGGGCGCGGACAATGAATTGACTATAACAATCCTGTGTGTGAACCAGCGCTTTCATTTGCTCGATCTCCTGATATCGGATCGCTGTGATACTCTGATAATGCTCCCGCTGATAGACAAACGGTTTGGGCGAGACATAGTATTTGCTGTTTTCTTTATACAGATATCCATCCTTCAGAAGGAATGTGACGGCCTTCTCGATTCTGCTCCGGCGCATGTTCAGCTGGGCCTCCAGGTCACGGAGCGTCATGCCGCCTGCATCCCGGACATAATCCAGAACAAGCAGGGTGTCCTCTTCCGTAGGAAATGCTGTTTTCACAAAGTAATCTAGGATCTCTTCGTCCTCCTGGCCGCTCATCAGGAAAATATAAGCACGCTCGATACTTCTTCCGGCGCGGCCGATCTGCTGATAGTACGAAACGACGTTGGCAGGCATCTGAAAATGAATGACAAACGAAATATCGCCCTTGTCATAGCCCATTCCGAGCTTGATTGTGGCAACCAGCGCTTTGATTTGATTGGCCCGGAAGGCGGCTTCCGCCTTCCGGTTCCGTTCGTCCTCCTGTTTATTCCGGGAGTAGTAGGACATGGCGGAGATTCCGTTGGCATTCAAAAAATCAGCCAGATAATCGCAGTCTCGTTGCGTAAGGCAGTAGATGATGCCGCTGCCCGGCAACTTAGAAAGATTCGCCAGAATCCATGCGTACCGGTTTTTCCTGTCCGGCAGGTGCAGAATCTGGATGGCCAGAGATTCCCTGGATAAGGGCCCCCGCGAGATATACACTTCCTGTCCCAGCTGCTTTTGAAGGTCTTCTATCACGCGATCATTTGCTGTGGCGGTGGTGGCCAGGACGGGCACGTTATACGGCAGCATTGCGATGACGTCTTTGAGGCGGCTGTATTCCAGCCGGAAATCATGTCCCCAGTCGGAGATGCAGTGGGCTTCGTCAATGACAAAGAGACCAATGGAGATATCCGGCAGGCGTGTCTGGACCTCCTCCCGGAACAGGGTCTCCGGCGTCACGAACACCACGTCCAGGGCACTGCGGGCTGCAGCATTCAGAATCCATTCGCGGCGGTCGGCAGTCTCGCTGTTGAGCGCTTCACAGCGAAGCCCCATACGTTCAGCGGCGTCCATCTGGTTTTGCATCAGCACCAGGAGCGGGCTGACCACCAGGGTGATTCCCGCACCGCGGCTGCGCAGCAGCATGGTGCAGAGGAAATACACCAAACTCTTTCCCCAGCCCGTCCGCTGCACCACCAGGGTGCGCCGGTGCAGCATGGTCGCCTCAATGGCCTCATACTGCCCCGGGCGAAATTCCGCGCCGGCGCCATAGGCCAGATTTAAGAATGAGAGGGATTCTGCGTAAAGCTTCGGGTCGGTAATAGTCACGGGAATGCCCTCCTTTGCGTTTGACAAATCCAAAGTGTTTTTGCACGACTGGAGAATTATTAAGCTGCGGAAGGATTCAGACGTTTTATCTCTGACGCTTCCCTTTTATTGTAACATTCGTAACTTTTGTTTTCAATCGTTCGCAACATCCATTGGTTCGATAACACCCGTGCATCTGAAAAGCCCCGCACAAGGCGGGGCTTTGGTTCAGTAATTCAGGTTTACAGGTTGTTGTACTCGTCCGGGATGGGGCAAACATAGGGCTTGCCGCCCATGCTGCTGCGGAATTCCTCCCATGCCTTCGTCAGGATGGTTTCGTCCTCAAGAATCCGTACGGCCGCAAGCGCGATGGCCTTTCCGGCCTGCACAGTGCCCTTATGGGCCGCAGCGGACTTACCCTGTGCCACCATCTGCCACGAATGCGCCGGAGTACCCTGAGCGCAGGTGACATATTCAAACC
>JAEDJR010000130.1 GCA_016296235.1 Oscillospiraceae bacterium | reverse complement strand
TAGCCCAGGGAGATGGTGGAGTAGCCGCCGTAGAGCAGCTTGTCGATGGGCTCGCCCTTGGGCAGCCGGGCCAGAGCGCCGTACTGCCACAGAATGGGGGCGGCGTCGGACAGGGTTCCCTTGAGCCGTTCGTGGCGGCACATCAGGGCCCGGTGGCACAGCTCCAGCCGCTCGTCGAAGATGCTCCAGAATTTGTTCACATCCCGGCCGGAGGACAGAGCCACGTCCACCAGGTTGATGGTGACGACGCCCTGGTTGAAGCGGCCGTAGTACTTGGGCTTTCCGTTCTCGTCCACATAGGGAGTCAGGAAGGAGCGGCAGCCCATGCAGGTGTAGCAATGGCCTTCGCCGTTTTTGTCCACCTTCAGCTCCAGCATCTTCTTCTCGGAAATATAGTCCGGCACCATGCGCTTGGCAGTGCACTTGGCCGCCAGCTTGGTCAGATACCAGTAGGGAGAATCCGCATGGATGTTGTCCTCTTCCAGAACATAGATCAGCTTGGGGAAGGCGGGGGTGATCCACACGCCCTTTTCGTTCTTCACGCCCTCGTAGCGCTGGCGCAGGGTTTCTTCGATGATGACCGCCAGATCCTTTTTCTCCTGCTCGCTGCGGGCCTCGTTGAGGTACATGAACACGGTGATGAAGGGGGCCTGGCCGTTGGTGGTCATGAGGGTGACCACCTGATACTGGATGGTCTGGACGCCGCGGCGGATTTCATCCCGCAGCCGGTCCTCCACCACCTTGGAAATGGCCTCTTCCGTGGCGGTGACGCCGAAGGCCGCCAGCTCCTGCTCCACGGTCTTGCGGATCTTTTCCCGGCTGACCTGGACAAAGGGGGCCAGGTGGGTCAGGGAAATGGACTGGCCGCCGTACTGGTTGGAGGCCACCTGGGCGATGATCTGGGTGGCGATGTTGCAGGCCGTGGAGAAGCTGTGGGGCTTCTCGATCAGGGTGCCGGAGATGACGGTGCCGTTCTGCAGCATGTCGTCCAGATTGACCAGGTCGCAGTTGTGCATATGCTGGGCGTAGTAATCGGAATCGTGGAAATGGATGATGCCGGACTCATGGGCTTCCACAATATCCTGGGGCAGCAGAAGCCGCCGGGTGATGTCCTTGGACACCTCGCCTGCCATATAATCCCGCTGCACGGCGTTGACCGTGGGGTTCTTGTTGGCGTTTTCCTGCTTGACCTCTTCGTTGTTGCACTCGATGAGGCTCAGGATCCGGTCGTCGGTGGTGTTGCTCCGGCGGACCAGACTGCGGGTATAGCGGTAGGTGATGTAGTGCTTGGCCACCTCAAACGCGCCGTGGGCCATGATCTGCTTTTCCACCAGATCCTGGATTTCCTCCACACCCAGGCTGCGGTTCATTTCCTGGCAAGCCAGCTCCACGCTCTGGGCGATGCGCTTGATCTGCATGGGCGTCATGCGCTCGGACTCTTCCACAGCGTTGTTGGCCTTGGTGACGGCGTTTTCAATTTTCTCGATGTCAAATACGGCCTCGGAACCGTTGCGCTTGATAATTTTCATGAGATCTCCCTCTCTATATCTAGTGCGGATAAAAAACGAACAGCACCATATCTTGCGGTTGCAGGCTTATTATGCCAGATAAAATGGATTATGTCAATCCCTTTTTCCAAAAGTGGACGGAAAATCTTGTGCCTCCTGAGCCGAAAACACACAGCATGACACAATATATAGGATATGGCGGGAAAAAGATAGTGGCATTTTCTCCAAATTATCGACGGAAGATTTTCGTCGTTTCAGCTGCCGGGGGACTTGACAAATGAAAAAAGACCGTAACCTCTCTGTAAATGACAAAGAGGTTACGGTCTTTTACAAAAAATTTACAAAACTGTGACAAAGACAAGGGGCGCAGGTGGTACAATCAATCAGTCCCGCACCAGAAGCCGCTCCACCCGCTTGTACAGCAGCACGGTGACGACGGAGACGAGGACGCCCTTGAGGATATTGAAGGGCACCACGGCGAAGAGCACCAGGGTGGACACGCTGGTGATGGAGGAATTGACGGCGGTGCCCATGCCGATGATGGCCTCCAGGGGCATGCCGTAGAGCTGGGCGAACTTGGGCAGCAGGTAGACCGCGTTGAAGGCGCTGCCGAACACGGTCATGCAGACGGTGCCCACAGCCAGGCCGGCAATGGCGGTTTTTTTGCTCTTTTTGCAGTGGTAGATCACGGAAGCCGGCAGCACCAGGGAACAGCCCACGGCAAAGTTGGCGAAGTCTCCCACGAAAGCGGTGGAGGTGCCCTTGAGCAGCAGCTTCAGGATCACCTTAATCAGCTCGGACACCACGCCGGCTACCGGCCCCAGATAGAAGGTGCAGATGAGCACGGGAATTTCGCTCAGATCGATTTTATAGAAGGAAGGGGCGAAGAACAGGGGAATTTCCAGGAACATGAGCGCGGCGGCAAAGGCGGAGAACATGGCCACATAGCTGACGCGCCGGGCAGGAGAGACGCTGCGGCGGTCCTTGGCCAGGAAGTGCTGTGCCAGCCAGGCTGCCAGCACCAGGGCGGCGAAGACGCCCAGGCAGGTCAGCAGGAACGAGAAATTGTCTTTTGCGGTTTGCAGAAATTCGGTCATGATACATAGACCTCCCTAAAAAAGTCAAACACCTGAAAAGCCATGCCTTCCAGGTGTGAATCGTACTGCGTGGGGGAATCTGTATCACACATCTTCTTCCATCCAGACTCATGCCGTAAACGGCCTTACTGTCGGTACCGGAGTTTCACCGGTTCAGCTTGCGCGCGCGGACTATACCGCCGGTCGGGAATTGCACCCTGCCCTGAAGACACCTTTTTCAATTGTCTGCCCCTCTATTATACAGAAGCAGAAATATTTTTCAACCGCTTTTTTTCCGGAGGAGATTGTGCTATACTAAGCTGCCATGAAAAAATCTGAAACACTGCAACCCACAGGCGCGTTTTGTCGTCTTTCCTTCTGACGCGCCGGAGAGGAGGGGCTATGATCTGCGCGTTTACGGGCCACAGGCCCCAAAAACTGCCCTGGGGCAGCCGGGAGGAGGATCCCCGGTGCCAGGCGCTGAAGCTCCTGCTGGACCAGGCGGTGGCGCAGGCGGCGGAGCGGGGGTTCCGGACCTTTCTGTGCGGCATGGCCCGGGGCTGCGACACCTATTTTGCCGAAGCGGTGCTGAAGCGCAGAGACGCGGAGCCGTCTCTGCGCCTGGAGGCGGTGCTGCCCTGCCCGGATCAGACCGACCGCTGGCCGGAAGCGGACAGGCGGCGCTATGAGACGCTGTTGATGCGGTGCGACAGCCTGACGGTTCTGGAGGACGCCTATTCCGACGGCTGTATGCTGCGGCGCAACCGGGCCATGGTGGACCGGGCCGGGCTGCTGATTACCGTGTATGACGGCAGCGGCGGCGGCACCGGCAGCACCATCCAATATGCCCGTTCCCGCGGTGTGGAGCTCCTTCCGCTGTGGATTTAGCCTATTGGGGCATGGCAAAGCCGTGCATGGAGCCGCCCGCCGCGGCGCTGGTCACATCCCCGCCGATGATTTTGTTCTGGCAGACCAGAACGGTGGCATAGTAATCCGAGCTGCCGCCGGGGTAATTGGTGATGGCGTAGACATAGCGCTTGGCGGCTTTGCCCGCGTAGTCCGAAAGGTCAAAGCCCTGGGACTGCTGCAGCTGGTTGTAGCGGGTAAAGACCTCGTTGAATTCCTTGGGAATCCGGACCTCCTGGGTTTCCGTGGGGGCCTCCCGGACCTGCCAGCCAAAGGAGGCCAGGAAGGCGATCCGGTCTTCGTTGGTAGCTGCCTTGAGAGACTGGGCCGGGGCCTCCTCCGGCTGAGACGGCTGCTCCGCTTTGGTGCACAGGAACGCCAGCAGAGCAATGACGCAGATGGCTGCGGCAATGCCGATGAGAATCTTGCGTTTGGATACTTTTGCGGACACAATGACCATATGCTTCCCTCCAAATCTGTTTGGGTGGTACAGCCTATGAGAAAGGTTGGACAAATATGCAGCGCCTTGACAAGCTCCTGTCGGAGGCCGGGGTGGCCTCCCGGAAAGATCTGAAGGCCATGATTAAAGCCGGCCGGGTGACCGTGGACGGGCAGACCGCCCGGACGCCGGAGACGAAAGTGGATGAAACGACCGCCCGGGTCTGCGTGGACGGACAGCCGGTGGGCCGGCAGCGGACAGTGCTTCTGATGCTCCATAAGCCGGCGGGCTATGTGACCTCCACCGACGATCCCCGGGACAAAACCGTCATGGAGCTGATTCCGGACCGGTACCGCTATCTGAAGCCCATGCCCGTGGGGCGGCTGGACAAGGAGACCGAGGGTCTGCTGCTGTTCACCAACGACGGCCAGCTGGCCCACCGGCTGCTGTCGCCCAGGAGCCGGGTGTGGAAGCGCTATTACGCCGAGCACGAGGGCCAGGCCGGCCCGGAGGATGTGGAGGCCTTTGCCGCCGGGATCGTTCTGCGGGACGGCGACCGCTGCCTGCCGGCCCGGCTGCTCCCGCAGGGGCCAGGGAAAAGCCTGGTGGAGGTCTGCGAGGGCAAATACCACCAGGTGCGGCGGATGCTGGCGTCCCGGGGCATGCCCGTGACCTATCTGCGGCGCGTGGCCGAGGGCAGCCTGGAGCTGGGAGATTTGCCCATCGGACAGATCCGGGAGGTGGCGCTGCGGGAGCTGACGGCAGAAACGACAGGCTTGTGATATTGCACAAGCAAGAAATCTACGGAGAACCCGTCTGTTTCTCCTGCCGCTTTAGCCATCCTGACGAAAAAGATGAAAAAGTGCATAAAAAATGCATGGCAATTTGAAGAAAAACGTCAACGCCCTCTTGAAAAATCGACAAATCCGATGTATGATTTGAATAAGGCTTTGTGTAAAAAGTATCGCGAATGATTTTGAGGAGGGCGTATCTATGTCCAGCCGTATGTTCCAAAGCGTAATCGTCCAGATGAAAGAGGCCACCGATCGCACGATCGGCGTCATTGATGCAGAGGGCAACGTGGTTTCCTGCAGTGAAACCGCCATGATCGGGGAGAAATGGCCGGAAGCTGTGATTCGTCTCAACAGCGCGCCGGATTCCCTGGTTGTTGTGGAAAAGCGGACCCTGAAGCCCCTGCTCAGCTGGAGCGCATATTTTGACTATGCCGTCTTTGTGGAAGGCGACGACGACCTGGCCAAAAGTATCTGCACCATGGCCTATGTGGCGCTCAACGGCGCCAAGACCTACTACGAGGAAAAGCACGACAAGGGGACCTTTGTCAAGAATATCATCACCGACAATATTCTGCCGGGTGATATCTATATCCGCGCAAAGGAACTGCATTTTGCCACGGATCTGCCCCGGGCCGTGCTGCTGATCCGCCAGGTCGGCCGTGCCGACGTGGCTGCTGTGGATGTGCTGCAGGGGATGTTCCCGGATAAGCAGCAGGACTTTGTCCTGAGCATCAA
>JAEDJR010000009.1 GCA_016296235.1 Oscillospiraceae bacterium | reverse complement strand
TAGAAGGTATCGCTGCGGTCCCGGGAGGGGTGGCCCTCCTCGATGTTCAGCCGGGTAAAGTTGTAGCTGGCCAGCTCCACCTCGGGGCCGTCCACCACCTGGTAGCCCATGCCGACAAAGATGTCCTTGATCTCCTGCAGCACCATGTTCATGGGGTGCTGATGGCCCAGGGACACCTCCTTGCCGGGGATGGTGACGTCCACGGCTTCGGCCCGGAGCTTTGCCTCCATGGCCTTGGCGGCCAGATGGGTTTTGGCCTGCTCCAGGGTCTGCTCAATGGCGGCCCGGACGTTGTTGGCAATCTGGCCCATGACGGGACGCTCTTCGGCGGAGAGCTTGCCCATCTGCTTGAGCACGGCGGTCAGTTCGCCCTTTTTGCCCAGATACCGGACCCGCAGGGCCTCCAGCTCCTGGGAGTCGGCGGCAGCCTCCATGGCGGCCAGGGCCTCCTGCCGGATTTTTTCCAGCTGCTGTTTCATGATTGTGTCTATCTCCTTTGATCTTAAAATACAAATAAAAAAGCCCTCCGTCCACAAGGGACGAAAGACCAATCTTCCGCGGTACCACCCAAACTTCGCCTATCAGCGCGCTTTTCACCCATAACGGAGTCACCCGGCGAGCCCTACTGCATATTCAGGCCGCAGCTCACGAGAGAAGGCCGCAAATCCCCGGCAGACGGTTTCAGCAACCCCGTCCTCTCTGCAGCCGGTTCGGATTCTTGACAGCTCGATCATCGCTTTTGCAATATTGAGCTTATTCTAACACAGTTTTCCGGGTCTTGCAAGAAGGAATTTCATGGAGTATAATTTCTGTATGGATTGAAATCTGCATGGGTAGGGCGCGGCTTTTGGCGTAGGGGCGGCTATCAGCCGCCCGGGATCCGGAGGCACGTGTCAACTGGCGGCTGACAGCCGCCCCTACGGTCAGTTTTCGTTCACCGTGTCATTGCGAGGAGCGAAGCCATGCGGCAATCCGTTCCCCAAGGAGAGATGTGCCATGCTTCCAACCTGGCTTGTTCAGCAGACTTCATACTCGCTTGTCAAACGGCTCTGTCCGCCCCGGGATCAGAATACCCACAAGGGCGACTATGGCCGGGTTTTGATTTTGGCAGGCTCCGAGGGCTTCACCGGCGCACCGTCGCTGGCGGCGAAAGGGGCCCTGCGGACGGGCGCGGGATTGATTTTCACCGGCGTGCCCCGGTCGGTCTATGCCATCGTGGCGGCCAAGCTGGACGCGCCCATGGTGTTTCCGCTGCCGGACGAGGATGGACGACTTTCTCCCGACGCCCTTCCCGGAATTCTGGAAAAGCTGGAGACGGCGGACGCCTGTCTTCTTGGCCCCGGTCTGGGACGTGCACCCGGGGTCGAAACCCTGGTGCTGGAGCTGCTGCGCCGCTGCCGCTGCCCGCTGGTGCTGGACGCCGATGGCATAAATGCCGCCGCCGGGCATATAGATGTACTGCGCGGAGCGGCTTGTCCCGTGATTCTGACGCCCCATGAGGGGGAATTCCGCCGCCTGACCCAAGCGCCGGAGACCGACCGAATCACCGGCGCCATGACCCTGGCCCGGGAGACCGGCGCTGTTGTCCTGCGAAAGGGCCATGAAACCGTTATTACCGATGGGAAAAAGACTTATGTCAACCGAACCGGCAACGCCGGTATGGCCACCGGGGGCAGCGGGGACGTGCTGGCAGGCATTCTGGCGGCACTTCTGGGCCAGGGGATTCCGCCCCTGGAAGCGGCGGCAGCTGCCGCCTGGCTCCACGGCACGGCGGGAGATCTGGCGGCCGGGCGGCTTGGTCAGTACGCCCTGGGGCCGCTGGACTTGCTGGAGGCCCTTCCGCGACTACTGCCTTAGGCGATGGGATGGAGTGCCTCTGAAAAAACTATGGATTCTGTGCTGCCTGGTGCTGTGCCTGACGGCCTGCGGCGGCGAAAAAAACCAGCCCACCCAGAAAGCTCTGGATTTTCGAACCGGACTGATGGAGGCCGGCGGCTGCAGCTTCACGGCTGTGGTGACAGCGGACTATGGGGAGAAGGTGTATTCCTTCACTCTGGACTGCAGCTATACCGGGGACAAGACCCGGCTGCGCGTCCTGGAGCCGGAGAGCATCGCCGGGATTGCCGCAACGGTTTCCGGCAATGGCGCGGTTCTGGAATTTGACGGCGTGGAGCTGGAGTTTGGAAAGCTGGCCAACGGGTTTCCGTCGCCGGTGGCTGCACCGTGGCTCCTGGGGCAATGCTGGACCGGCGAGTATATTGCGTGGGCCGGCCCGGACGGCGACCTGGAGCGAATCACCTATTTGCGGGGCTATGACGATGAGGAGCTGACCGTGGACACCTGGCTGGACGCCAACCGGGTGCCGGTCTATGCGGAAGTAGCCCAGGATGGCGTTCGCTGTCTGACTGTGGAAATCAAAGACTTTCGATTCGAGGAATAATATGAAACTACTGAAGAGAACCTGGGCCAGTGTGGATCTGGATGCTCTGGCCTATAATTACCATGCCATTACCGGCCATATTCCCGGAAACTGCAAGTTTCTGGGGGTCATGAAGGCCGACGCCTACGGCCATGGGGCCGTACCGGTGAGCCATGCCCTGGTGGAGCTGGGAGCAGCCTACCTGGCGGTGTCCAACCTGGAGGAGGCGGTGCAGCTGCGCCGTGGCGGAATCCGGGCGCCCATCCTGATTCTGGGCTATACGCCGGCCATGTATGCCGAAAACATGATCTACCTGGATCTGACCCAGGAAATTCATTCCCTGGAGTACGCCCGGGAATTGAATGATGCCTTGAGCGGCACCAATTTTATTCTCAACACCCATTTGAAGCTGGATACGGGCATGACCCGCATCGGCTTCACGGCCTACGGTCCGGAGGCGGCCCTGGAGGAGATGGTTGAGGCAGCCAGCCTGCCGCATCTCCATGTGGAGGGCGTTTTCATGCACTTCTGCGTGGCCGACAGCCGGGATCCGGCGGATGAGGCCTTTACCCGGCTGCAGTACCGGCGCTTCACCCAGGCGCTGGATTATCTGGAAAGCCGCGGCATCCGGCCGGAAATTCGCCACTGCTGCAATTCCGGGGCGACGCTCCTGTATCCGGAGTACGCCATGGATATGGTGCGCCCCGGCATCATGACCTACGGCGTCTATCCCTCGGAGGACACCCGGGATGTGCTGGCTCTGAAGCCGATGCTGAGCCTGTGCACCACCGTGTCCCAGTTCCGGGAGATCCCGGCCGGAGTCGACGTCAGCTACGGCCGGACGTACACCACGCCCTCCGACCGCAAACTTGCCGTGCTGTCCATCGGCTATGCCGACGGATTGCTGCGGAGCCTGTCGGGTCGGGCACAGTTTCTGCTGCGGGGGAAGCTGGTACCGGTGGTGGGCCGCATCTGCATGGATATGTGCATGGTGGACGTGACGGACGTCCCCGATGTGCAGGTGGGCGACGAGGTCACCATCATCGGAGAGGAACGCCCCTGCGACATTCTGGCCCGCCAGCTGGACACCATCTCCTATGAGGTACTCTGCGGCATCAGCAAGCGCATCCCGCGGATTTACCTGCAGAACGGCAAGCCCACGGAAATTTTGCAGTACATTGTCTGAACCTCTGGCATAGAATGCTACGGGAGCCTTTTGGTGGTATAAAAACACCTCTGCGTGGGAGAATAACAGTAGCCCGGCCGTGGCAACGGCGGAGCCACTATTTTCCGCGGAGTGTGAAGCGAATGGACACCAACGTAAAACGAGGCGATATCTTTTACGCCGATCTCAGCCCTGTGGTTGGCAGTGAGCAGGGCGGGACCAGACCGGTTCTGATTGTGCAGAACGATACCGGAAACAAGCATTCCCCCACGGTGATCGCGGCGGCCATCACCAGCCAGACCGGGAAAGCCAAGCTGCCGACCCACATCTCCCTGACGGGGCGAGAGGTTGGCCTGACCAAGGATTCCGTGGTTTTGCTGGAGCAGATCCGCACCATCGACAAGCGCCGCCTGCGGGAACATATGGGGCATGTGGACGACCGGCTGATGAACCAGATTGATTCCGCCATCGCTGTCAGCTTTGGCTTGCAGACTCCGTAATACAGACGAACCCTCCTGCATAGTTTTTTGCAGGAGGGTTTTGCTTATGGAAATTCCCGTTGTATTGGATGGAGAACCGGTGGGCAGCTGCATCCTGACGGAGCAGGGACTCTACTGGCAGATCAACTGCAGCTGCGCGCTGTTTTCGGACCGGGTGGAACGGCTGTACTGCGGCCGGACGCGGCTGGGGGTATTGATCCGGGAGGGGGACCGGCTGACCCTGCGGCGCAGGCTGTCCAAGGCCTCCACGCCGCAGCTGCCGCCAAAAAGCGGGGTGCTGACCCTGCGGCCTGTGGAGGAGCCGGAACCATGGAGCGGGGAAGTGCTGGGCTATCCCCTGGAGGGAATCCGCGCGGGAGACGCGCTGCTGATTCCCTACGAGGACACCAAACCCTGTCCCTGCGAGCCATTGTTCTGCTTTTTTGAAATCCGCGACGGCTTCTGGCGGCTGCCGCTGAAGCTGTAGGGGCGGCCCGGCGTGGCCGCCCGCCGGCAGTCAGCCGAATCTGCGCGCTGCTTTGTGATATGGGCATCAAAACAAAAGGGCCTGTCGCAAAATAGCAATTTTGCACAAACACAGGCTGCACCGAAAGCCTCCCCTGTGCAAGGGGAGGTGGCCCGAAGGGCCGGAGGGGTTGTGTGCAGGCAGCCGATGCCTGCAACGACCCCTCAGTCAGCCTTGCGGCTGACAGCTCCCCTTACGCAGGGGAGCCTTGGTGCGGTCATATTTTGTGCATGTTGCGCATTTTGCAACAGGCCCGATTCAATGATTGCTTAATCCGTCACGATTCTCCGGGCGCCCAGATAGCGGTTGGCGTAGTAGGTCTCGTTCAGAGAGGAGACGCGGACGCCGGAGGAAGGGTTGGCAGCGTGGACAAAGTTGTCGTTGCCGATGTAGATGCCGACGTGGTTGGCGTAGGAGCCGGAGCCGAAGAACACCAGGTCGCCGACCTGCAGGTTGGAGCGGGACACCGCCACGCCGTTGTTGTTCATCTGATCGTCAGCGGTGCGCTTGAGCTGATAGCCGAACTGGCCGTAGCTGTAGTACACCAGGCCGGAGCAGTCGAAGCCGCTGCTGGGGCTGGCCCCGCCGTAGACGTAGGAATAGCCCACATACTGCATGGCGAAGTTGGCGATGTCAATGGCGCCGGAGCTGACCGTGTGGCTGGTTTCCTCATAATCCTGCACATAATCGCCGTTGACATAGCCGGTCTCACCCTTATAGAGCACCTGCACCCAGCCGTTGTCGCACAGGCCGGTGACGGTGAGATCCGTTCCGTAATTGACCGTACCCAGGAGCTTGCTGTCCTTGGACCAGCTGGACCGGATATTCAGGCCGGAGGAGGTGACCATCATGTGCTTGTTGACGCCGGTGACGTTGACATTTTCCACCACGGTGTTCTCACCGGTCTCCACATCGGCGGGAGCCTGGTATTCGTCCACCACCACCTGGGCGTTGAGGATGTAGTAATAGTATTCGTTCAGGCTCTTGTAGGCCCGCAGGAACATGGCCATGGCCTCCTGGCGGGAGGTGTAGCCCAGGGGATCGAGAATCAGGCCCTTGTCACTGGTCTTGCCGTTGACGTAGCCGTACTTGACGCAGATCTGGGTGGCGTCGGCAGCCCAGCCGGCTACGGTCGCCTTGTCGGTGAAGCTGTCCAGATAGGTGCTGTCGGAAACCGGCAGGAAGGCGGAAGCGTTGCAGAAGTTTTCGATGATCTGGAAGAACTCCTGCCGGGTCAGCTTGTCTTCCGGCTGGAAGGAGCCGTCGGGATAGCCCTTCACGATACCCAGCTCATAGGCCTTGAGGATAAATTCCTCTTTGGTATCGGAGAAGTAGTTGTCATATTCCGGGATAATGGCGTAGCCTGTGATACGCTCCAGGGCAAAGACGGCCAGCTCGCACATTTCGCCGCGGGTGATGTCCTTGGACAGGTCAAAGCCGAAGAAGGAGGGCGGCAGCAGGTTCAGCTCCTGCATTTCCCGCAGGCTGGGCTCGAACCAGTCGGCCACGCCGGAATAGAACTGGGCGGCGGAGGCCACGGGCAGGGTGGAGGCTGCCAGCAGCAGGCACAGCAGCAAAGCGGTCAGACGGGTTTTCAGTTTCATAATGTCACCTCAATGGTCAGTCCCACCGGGCAGTGATCGGAGCCCGGGATGTCTTTGTAGATGGGCGTTTCGGTAATGTGGTCACGGAGCCGGTCGGAGACCAGAAAATAGTCAATTCGCCAGCCGGCGTTGTTCTTCCTGGCGTTGAAGCGGTAGCTCCACCAGGAATAGGCGCCCACGGCGTCGGGGTTGCGGAAGCGGAAGGTGTCGGTGAAGCCGGCGTCCAGCAGCCTGGTAAAGCTTTCACGCTCCTGGTCGGAGAAGCCGGCGTTGCCCCGGTTGGGGCCGGGATTCTTCAGGTCGATTTCCTGGTGGGCCACATTGAAGTCCGCACAGGCGATGACCGGCTTTTTGGCGTCCAAAGCCTGGAGGTGCGCCCGGTAGGCGTCGTCCCAGGCCATCCGGTGGTCGAGGCGCTTCAGCCCCTCCTGGGCGTTGGGGGTGTAGCAGTTGACCAGATAGAAATCCGGGTACTCCAGAGTGATGCAGCGGCCCTCCGTGTCCAGCTCCGCCTGCCCCAGACCGTAGGTCACGGATAAGGGAGCTTCTTTGGCAAAGACAGCGGTACCGGAGTAGCCCTTTTTCTCTGCGCAGCACCAGAATTGTTCATATCCCGGCAGATCCAGCTCTACCTGGCCCAACTGCAGCTTGGTTTCCTGCAGACAGAAGAAGTCGGCGTCCGCCGCATGGAAAAAATCGAGAAAGCCCTTTTGCAGGCAGGCCCGCAGGCCGTTGACGTTCCAGGATACAAATCTCATAAGCCGCTCCATAACCAAAATGGTTTCCATAACAACATTGCTGTTTTCATCTTAGTATAACAGAATTCGACGCGGGACACAAGGGGTTTTAGAAAAAATATTACAATTTGTAACAGATATAGGACGCAGTTGTATTTTTCTCATTTTTATGGTATAACAAGACGTATGAAAATTCGCGTACTGTTATCTGTTCTCGCCTGCAAACTCAGCCGGTTTGCCATCCGGCTGCTGGGCAGGGGGGGCACGGACTTTCCGGGCCGCGTGGCTCTGAAGCTCTGCCCCAACGTGCTGGGCCATCTGGCAAAGAACGTGACCACGGTGATTGTCACGGGCACCAACGGCAAGACCACGACCTCTCGCATGATCGAGCAGGCCCTTGCCGATTCCGGAATTTCTTACTTTGCCAATAAGTCCGGCGCCAACCTTCTCAGCGGCGTTACCGCCGAATTTGCCATGCACTCGTCAATGACAGGCAAGTGCAAGTATGACTATGCCCTGATCGAGGCCGACGAAGCGGCGTTCAAGTTCATCAGCCGCTATGTGAACGTCAAGGCCGTGGTGGTCACCAATGTGTTCCGGGACCAGCTGGACCGCTATGGCGAGGTGACCCACACCCTGGACAACATCCGCCTGGGAATCGCCAATTGCCCCAACGCCGTGCTGTGCCTCAACGCCGACGACTCCCTGTCCGGCTCCCTGGCGGAGGTGGTGGACAACCCGGTGGTGTTCTACGGCGTGGACACGCCCATCTACAAGAACCGGGTGGAGGAGCTGTCCGACGCGCCCTACTGCATCCGCTGCAAGCATGCCTACGTCTATGACTATGTGACCTACGGCCACCTGGGCGGCTACCGCTGTCCCCATTGCGGCAACCGGCGGCCGGATCCAGCGGTGTCTGTCCGGGAAGTGGTGGAATCCAATGCGGAGCGCTCCCGGATTGTGTTTTCCGTCGACGGGGCGGACTATCCCGCCACGGTCAATCTGCCCGGCGGCTATAACATCTATAACGCCTGCGCCGCTATGGCCTGCGGTCAGGTCCTGGGCCTGGATCCGGTGGTGGTGGCGGGCTCCCTGTCGGAGTTTGCCTGCGGGTTTGGCCGCATGGAAAAATTCGACATCGGCGGCGCCAGCCTGCGGATGATTCTCATCAAAAATCCCGCCGGCTGCAACCAGGTGCTGAATTTCCTGACGGATATCACGGAGCCCTTTGTTTTTACGGCCTGCCTCAATGACCGGGCTCAGGACGGCAAGGATGTCAGCTGGATCTGGGACGTGGACTTCGAGCGGCTGGTGAACATGGGGGATGTGCTGGACAAGGTTCTGGTCTCCGGCATCCGGGCCGACGACATGGCCCTGCGCTTCCGCTATGCGGGTCTGCCCATGGACAAGCTGGAGGTCATCCGGGACTACGGCGCGCTGACCAAAGCCTGCATCGCCCAGGACAAGCCGGTCTATATCATGCCGACCTACACGGCCATGCTGGACCTGCGGACCACCATCAGCAAGCAATACGGCTTCAAGGCCTTCTGGGAATGAGGAGGGGCGTATGGAACTGAAAATTGGTCACCTCTATCCCGATGTGCTGAACCTCTACGGCGACCGGGGCAATATTCTCTGCATGGAAAAGCGCCTGCAGTGGCGGGGCATCGACGTGGTCACCACGGGGGTGCCCATCGGCGAACCGCTGAAGGCGTCGGACTTCGACCTGCTGTTCATCGGCGGCGGCCAGGATTTTGAGCAGGAGGTGCTCCTGGCCGATCTGGCCGGAGCCAAGACCGCCGAGCTGAAGGCGGCCATTGAGGACGGCATTCCCGTCCTGGCCATCTGCGGCGGCTACCAGATGCTGGGTGCCTACTATAAAACCTGGGACGGCCATCAGTGCGACTTCACCGGCGCTCTGGATCTGTACACCGTGGGCAGCAAGGAGCGGATGATCGGCAACTACGCCTTCACCTGCGATGAGCTGGGCGTCAACGTGGTGGGCTTTGAAAATCACTCCGGAAAGACCTGGCTGGGCCCTTCCGTGAAGCCCATGGGAACCGTCCTGGCCGGCTTCGGCAACAACGGCGAGGACAAAACCGAGGGCGCGAGATACAAAAACGTCTTTGCCACCTACTCCCACGGCTGCCTGCTGCCCAAGAATCCGGCCCTGGCGGATCATATTCTGAAAACCGCCCTGGAGCGCAAATACGGCCAGATCGATTTGCCCCCCCTGGACGACCACCTGGAGCACAGCGCCCACGACTATATGGAGCGGAGACTCCAAAAGCATTGAGAAATCCCCCCTCGTCCCCCCTCCACAGGGGGCTGGCAGGCCGCAGGCCTGACTGGGGGTTGTGCCGACAAGCAATTTTACCGACAGAACGATAAAACAGCAAACTTGCAACAACCCCCCGGCCTGCTTCGCAGTCCACCCCCCTGTAGAGGGGGGACGAGGGCGCGTGCAAGAACCAAGAAGCCCGCATCCAGCCGGATGCGGGCTTCTTTCTGCCCCTATTATTCCACCGTATACCGCTCCGGGTGGTCGCAGACCTCCCGGACCTTGGCCTGGAGCTTCTTCAGATCCCGGAAGGTGTCGGGCCGCTTGCTCTCATCCCGCAGCAGGGCGGAGGGATGGTACAGGGCCGTGAACCAGATTCCGCCTTTTTCCACCCACTGGCCGTGCTCCCGGGAGATTTTGAAATCCTCCCGGATGAGCTTCATGGCGGCGATGCGGCCGAGACACACAATGATCTTGGGCTGCAGCAGCTTGGTCTGCATCCGCAGCCAGGGGATGCAGGCGTCCTGCTCCGTCTGCAGGGGATCCCGGTTTTGGGGCGGGCGGCATTTGACGATGTTGGCGATGTAGCAGTTGTGGCGGCCCAGGCCGATGATGGAGAGCATATCGTCCAGGAAATGACCGGCGGGGCCGACGAAGGGCTCACCGTGGATGTCCTCCTGCTGGCCGGGGCCTTCTCCCACAAAGAGAATCTCCGCATCCCGGGGGCCGACGCCGAACACCACGTTCTGCCGGGTGCGGGACAGCTCACAGCGGCGGCATTGCAGGCACTGGGCCTGCAGGGTTTCCCAATCCATGGCCTTGCCCTCCTTGTTTATTCGTCGATGTGGAAATCGCGCAGCCGCTGCTTGCGTTTTTGCAGCTCCAGAGCCCGGCGGCGGGCGGCGACCTTGCGCCTGCGGTTCCGGCGGCGAAGCAGCTGCATCACCAGAACATAGGCCACAACCAACGCCGCACCGGTCAGCAGAATGCCGAACAGCCATTTCCACCAGTTGGTCTCCACATAAGCCTTGGTGCTGTCGGCCCGGTGGGTGATTTCGGAGCGGGAGATGGTGGTGATGGCAGCCAGATCGCTGCGGCCCAGCACCATACCGTGGTAGGTCACGGTCACGGAGCCAAGGACCTGCTCGGCTTCCACCGGCGCATCCACGGTTTTGTTGGGCAGCGAGACGTCCAGAACGACCTCCTTGGGGTCAAAGTCCTTGTCAATGAGGGTCCGGACCTCCTGCACAGGCGCCAGGGCCACGGTCTGCGCGCCGGCGGACTGGTTGACCTGCACCTCTGCCACGGGGTAGAGGGTGCTCATGACCGTGGAGATGCTGAAGTGGTTGAAGCCGTATTCAAACAGATTGATGGCCTCCGGAAAATTCCGGTAGATATAGATTCCGGCGTCCTCGTTCCATACCAGGGGCGCGCCCAGGATGATGACCAGCTGCCGCAGGTTGCCGTTATCGGCGGTGGAAGCCAGACAGCACTGGGCCGGCGTGTGGAAGCCGGTCTTGATGCCGGAGGCCTTGGAGTAATAGAAACCGCTGGCGGCGGTGTTCAGCATCAGCCGGTTGGTGGTGTGGATGGTGCGGCCCTCCTGGAGGTTGGTGGCCGGCAGATCATAGCTGGCCGAGCCGGTGATGGTCCGGAAGGTCTCGTTTTCCAGGGCCTTCATGGTGATTTTCGCCATGTCCCGGGCAGTGGTGTAATGCTCCTCGTCGTGGAGGCCGTGGGGATTGACGAAGTGGGTGCCGGTGCAGCCCAGATCCCGGGCGGTCTGGTTCATCAGCTCCACGAAGGCCTCCACGGAGCCGGAAATATACTCGGCGATCACGTTGCAGGATTCGTTGGCAGATTCCAGCATCAGGCAGTAGAGCATGTCCTCCAGCCGCATCTGCTCACCGGCCTGCAGACCGGAGGTGCTGCCGGATTCGTGGAGGTTCTGCAGGTTTTCCTCCCGGACGGTCAGAATATCGTCCAGATTGCCGTATTCCAGAGCCAGCATACAGGTCATGATCTTGGTCAGGCTGGCAGGGTAGTTCTTTTCATCGGCGTCCAGCTCATACAGCACCGTGTCGGTATTCAGCTCAATGAGGATGGCGGCCCGGGGCGCCGTAGTGAAAATCTCGCCCGGTGCGGCAAACTGCCGGACGGAGAAGCCCTCCTGATTTGCCGCAGCAGCCGGCGCCTCTTCCTGCGCAGGCTCGTCCGGTGCCGCTTCCTGCGCGGCATCATCCGGGGTTTCACCGGCAGGAACGGCCTGTGTCGCCGCCGCGGGCAGAATCAAAACCGACAATATACAGATCAGAAGAAAAAGAGCGGCCAATTTGCGTATTTTCATAGCGTCTCCTATATCATTCGGCGTTGCCGAGGGGTAATACTTTGTGCTATAATATTATATCAAAACATACCCGGTTGTCAATGAAACAGGAGGCGGTAATCATGTCCGCAAGGCGAATGGGTTGGCTGGTTTACGGCGTTCTGGTTCTGGCTGTCGTATTTGCCCTGGGCTACTTTGCCGGAAGCAGCGGAACCTCCCATGAGGTGCAGGTAACGGTGGCGCCCAGGGCGTCGGAGGAAGGGACAGGGCAGAAGCTGTCTGCGGCGGAAACCGAAACGCAGACCGGCATGGTGAACCTCAACACAGCCGACGAGACCGCACTGCAGACCCTGCCGGGCATCGGCCCGGAGCTGGCGTCCCGGATTGTGGCATATCGGAGGGATGTGGGTCCCTTTGTGACCATTGAGCAGATCATGGATGTGGAGGGCATTGGTGAGGTGCGCTTTGCCCGGATGGAACCCTATATTACAGTGGAGGATACCCCATGAAAATTCTGGTAGTGGATGATGAGAAGCTCCTGGTGAAGGGCATCAAATTCAATCTGGAGAACGACGGCTATGAGGTTCTCACCGGCAGCGACGGGGTGGAGGCTCTGGAAATCGCCTCTTCCCAGCCGGTGGATCTGATCATTCTGGATCTGATGATGCCACGGATGGACGGTCTGGAGACCTGCCAGCGGATCCGGGAGTTTTCCGACGTGCCCATCATTATGCTGACGGCCAAAGCCGACGACATGGACAAGCTGATGGGCTTTGAACACGGCGCCGACGACTATCTGACCAAGCCCTTCAACATCCTGGAGCTGAAGGCCCGGGTGCGGGCTTTGCTGCGCCGCAGCGGCGGCAGCCGGAGGGAAGAGCGGGCCAGCGTTCTGACCTGCGGCCATATTACCCTGGACGTGGATGCCCGCAATGCCTATAACGACGGCGTTCTCATGGATCTGACGGCCAAGGAGTTCGACCTGGCGGAGCTGCTCATGCGCAACCCCAACCGGGTCTACTCCCGGGAGGCCCTGCTGGATTCCATCTGGGGCTACGAATACCGCAGCGATATCCGAACGGTGGACGTTCATATCCGCCGCCTGCGGGAGAAGCTGGAACGCAATCCGGCGGAGCCGGAGCACATTCTGACAAAGTGGGGAGTGGGCTATTATTTCAAGGTCTGAACCGCGGCGCTATTCGCTCCCGCTCAGCTCCCATATCCGCAATGCGGTGGGCTATGTGATATTGACCTCGCTGATGCTGGTGTTTCTGAACGTGTACTCGGCCACCACCACCCGGCAGGCAATCTATCACGGGAAAGCTGCCACCCTGCAGGATAAGGCACAGCTGGTGACCTCCTCCTTTTCCGGCATGGAGGCGCTGAATGCGGAGAACATCAACCAGGTCATTACGGTTCTGGGCGACCTGAACGTATCCCGGCTGGTGATTACCGACGGTGAGGGACGCGCGCTCTATGATTCACTGACCCAGCGGCCGGCAGTCGGACAGTTTGTGCTGCTGCGGGAGGTTACGGAGGCCCTGGCCGGACAGGACGTCTTCTATTGCAGCTATGCCGGCGGACAGCTGCTCAGCCAGGCGGCTGCGCCCATCATGCTTTACGGAAACCCCATCGGCTGTGTGTATATCGCTGACGTCGACCGGGATCAGGGCGGCGTGATTCAAGCCCTGGAGTCCAACATCATGCGCATCTCCTTCGGTGTGGAAGCGGTGCTGGTGGTGTTTTCCGTGCTGTTTGCCCTGAATACCTCCAGAAAGATGCGGAAAATCATCCTCTCCATGCAGAATGCCCGGGAAGGTGAATACAGCCGCAAGCTGCAGGTCCACGGCACCGACGAATATGCAGCCCTGGCCAAGGAATTCAACAAGCTCACAGACCGCCTGCAGATCTCGGAGCAGGCCCAGCGGCAATTTGTGTCCGATGCGTCTCATGAGCTGAAAACGCCCCTGGCCTCCATCAAGCTGCTGTCGGACTCCATTTTGCAGAATGAAATGGACGCCGATACCATGCGGGAGTTTGTGGCGGATATCGGCAGCGAAGCGGACCGGCTGACCCGGCTGGCCCAGAAGCTGCTGGCAATCTCCAGGGCGGAGAGTGTGAAGCCGGAGCACGAGGTGGTGGATCTGGCCCAGACCATCGGCAAGGTGTACAAGATGCTGGTGTCCCTGGCCGACGAACGGGAAATCCGTCTGACCTGCGCCATGGACAAGGGCTGCACGGTCATGACCGTGGAAGACGATATGTACCAGATTATCTTCAATCTGGTGGAAAATGCCATCAAGTACAACAACGACGGCGGCCTGGTGTATGTGTGTCTGCGCCGGCAGGAGGACGATGTGGTTGTGACCGTGGAGGATACCGGTGTCGGCGTACCCGAGGACGCGGTACCGCATATTTTCGAGCGCTTCTATCGTGTGGACAAGGCAAGAAGCCGGCAGGCAGGCGGCTCCGGCCTGGGCCTGAGCATTGTCCACGAGTTGGTGCAGAGGAACTACGGTGAGATTTCCGTGGAGCCAAGGGAGCAGGGCGGCACCTGCTTCACGGTACGCTTCCCGCGCTTTGACGTGGAGGTGGAGCCATGAAAAAGAGACTGTTTGCGCTGATTTGCGCGGTTGTGCTGCTGTTTACGGCCTGCGCAGTTGTGAAAGAACCGCAGGAGAACATGGAACAGCCTGTGCGGTTCTATTATTGCTTTGACCGGAATGATGAGACCTATGGCGGGGAAACCGGTGCCATGGGCTGGGAATGGCGGGATCTGGGCCCGGATCGCCTGACAGCGTTGGAAATTCTGCGGCAATATCTGCAGGGGCCGAAGAGCCAGAAGCTGACGACGCCCCATCCGCCGGAATTGACGGTGGAGGGGGCGCTGCTGGAGGACGGCTTGCTGACAGTGAACCTGAGCGAAGAAGCCCTGGAACTCACAGGCGTCCAAAGAACCCTGGCGGCGGCGTGTCTGGTGTATACCATGACCCAGTTTTCCGACATTACGGCCCTGCGGCTGACAGCGGGCGAAACGCCGCTGACCGGCGTTTGGGGGGAAACCCTGGAGCTGTCGGACTTTCTCACGGCAGACGACACGGCTACCAGTGACCAGGCGACCGTACGGCTGTACTTCTCCGACCTGCAGGGACGCTATTTGCAGGAAGAAACCCGCAGCAGAAGCAGCTCCGGCGAGGAGGAGCTGCCGGAGTACATCCTGCAGCAGCTTCTGGCGGGACCGGAATCGGAAAATGCAAGGAATGTCCTGCCGGAGGGAACAAAGCTTCTGGGGGTTCAGACGGAGGAAGGTGTCTGTACGGTGAATTTCTCCGTGGAATTTCTGAGAAACAGGCCCAAAACCCACAGGCTGTCCAGGTTGGCGGTATTTGCGGTGGTAAATTCCCTGACGGAGCTGCCCCAGGTGGAGTGCGTCCGCTTCCTCTGCGAGGGAGAAAGCCCCGGGCAGTATAAGGCGCTGGATCTGTCACAGCCGCTTTACCGGGAGGAATTGGCCCTGAGAACGGAAAGCAGGGAGGAGGATTACAGCGATGTGACCTTGTACTTGCCCTGCGGCCAGCAGCCGCTTCTGGTGGCGGTTCCGCTGATGCTCCGCAGAACCGGCGGCAATTCGCTGGAAGCCGATGTTCTGCAAGCTCTGCTGACGTTTGAGCCTGCCAACGGCTATGAAAATCCCATTCCCGAGGGAACCAGGGTTCTGGAATTGACCAGGGAAGGGAGCCTGTGCCGGGTGTGCTTTGACAGCACGTTTGCAGAGTGTGAAGAAGACCCGGCCCAGGCCCGGCAGGCAGTTCGCAGTGTGGCGGCGACCCTGTGCGGTCTGGACGGAATCAGTCAGGTGCAGATCAGCATCCGGGACGGAAAGCTGACCACGATCAATCTCTCGCAGCCCCTGTCTCCGGACAAGGCCTGGATTATGGAGTAAGAAACACGCCTCGGATCCGGCGGATCTGAGGCGTGTTTCTTACTCATATTGTTCGACTTTAATCAGATTGGTATTACCGGATGTGCCGTTGGTGACGCCGCCGGTGATGACGATGCGGTCGCCCTTCTGCAGATCCAGGGTCTCCCGGGCCAGTTTTTTGGCGGTGTAGAATAGCACCTCCGTGGAGGGCATCGCCTCGCACAATACCGGAGTCACGCCCCAGCTCAGAGCCAGCTTCCGCCAGGTTCGTTTGCTGGTCGTGATTCCCACAATGTCGATGGGCGGACGGAACCGGGAGATCATCCGGATGGTCATCCCCGACAGGGAAGTGGCCACGATGGCCTTGGCCTCGATGTCGATGGCCATGCCGCAGGTGGCGTGGGAAATGGCATCCACGATGTTGCGGATGCGGAATTCGGAAGAATAGAACCGCTGGGCATAGTGGATGCTGTTTTCCGTGTGCTCGGCGATTTTGGACATGGTCTCCACAGCCTGTACGGGATACTTCCCCACGGCGCTTTCACCGGAGAGCATGATGGCGCTGGTGCCGTCGTAGACGGCATTGGCCACGTCGGAGATCTCTGCCCGGGTAGGACGGGGATTGGAGATCATACTTTCCAGCATCTCCGTGGCGGTGATGACCCGCTTGCCCAGCAGGCGGCACTTGGTGATGAGCTTTTTCTGGATGGCAGGCAGTTCCTCAAAGGGAATCTCCACGCCCATGTCGCCCCGGCCGATCATGATTCCCTCGCAGCACTGGCAGATTTCCTCGATGTTGTCCACGCCGGGTTGGTTTTCGATTTTGGCGATGAGGGCAATGTCCTGTCCGCCGTGTTCTTCCAGAAAGGCCTGGACAGCCTCCAGATCCTGGCGGCAGGAGACAAAGGAACAGGCGATGTAATCCACGCCATTTTTAATGCCAAACAGCAGATCCTCTTTGTCCTGCTGGCTCAGATAGGGCTGGCTGAGAATCTTGCCGGGGAAGCTCATACTCTTGCGATCGGACAGCACACCGCCGGTGACGGTGGTGCAGTGGATGTCCGCTCCCTGGATTTCCTGCACCTGGAACCGCAGCAGGCCGTTGTTGAGCAGAATGGTGTCGCCGGGCACCAGATCATCTGCCAGTCCGGCGTAGTTGACGGAGACACGGCTCTGATTGCCAACGGTTTCCTCTGTGGTAAAGGTGAAGGGATCTCCGTCGGCCAGGGTGATGGAACCGTTTTCAAACGTGCGGATGCGGAACTCCGGACCTTTGGTATCCAGCATGATGGCAATGGGCAGGCCCATGGCGTCCCGGACGCGCTGGATGGTGTCGATTTTCTTTTGGTGCTCGGCGTGGGAGCCGTGGGAGAAGTTGAGACGGGCCACGTTCATGCCGGCCCGGAACAGCTGCTCCAGAACCTCTTCTCGCTCACTGGCGGGGCCGATGGTGCAGATGATTTTTGTCTTTCGCATAAAGACGCCTCCTGCTCGGTTATTCTTTTCCCTTACATGATACCAGATTATTGGTGATTTGCCATCAAATTAGCATCGTATTTTTGTTAAGAAAGCGCAAAAGGCACCCTTGCTTGCCTCCGTAAGAGGGGGCAAGCAAGGGTGCGGCTGTTTCAGGTCAATGGGCCTTGTTGTAGGCCTCGATGCCCAGGGCCAGCAGATCCATAGCACGGGCCAGATCCTCCTGCTTCAGAACGTAGGCAATGCGGATCTCGTTGACGCCCTTGCCGGGCGTGGCATAGAAGGAGTGACCGGGTGCAAACATGACGGTTTCACCGTGGTCTTCGAAGTCCGTCAGCAGCCACTGCTGGAATTTGTCCGCATCGTCAATGGGCAGGGCGGCCATCAGGTAGAACGCGCCCTGCGGCTCTTCGCAGACCACGCCGGGAATCTGGCGCAGCTTTTCCATGACGGTATCCCGGCGGCGCTGGTATTCCCGGCGCACGGTTTCAAAGTACTCCGGCTCCACCGTGTACAGGGCGGCGGCTGCCACCTGGTCCAGAGTGGCCACGGACAGGCGAGCCTGACAGAATTTCATCGCCTCGGCCATGAGCGCCTTGTTCCTGGAAATCAGGCAGCCGATTCTGGCGCCGCAGGCGGAAAAACGCTTGGATACGGAGTCAATGAGTACCAAATGCTCGTCGCTGCCGGCGCAGGCGCCCAAGGTGGCCAACCCCTCGCCGCTGTAATAGAACTCCCGGTAGACCTCGTCACTGATCAGATACAGGTCGTGCTCCTTTGCAATCTCCAGGAGCATCTGCCGCTCCTCCGGAGTCAGGATGACGCCGGTGGGATTGGAGGGATTGGTAATCATGATGGCGCGGGTGTTTTCATTGATTTCCGCTTCAATTCTGGCGCGGTCGGCATAGTGGTAGCCCTCCTCCGGGGAGGTGTGGATCGGGTGAATGACGCCGCCTGCGGCCCGGATGAAGGTGTTGTAGTTGGGATAGAAGGGCTCCGGCACCAGCACTTCGCTGCCGGGATCCAGAATGCACATCATCAGAATGCTCAGAGCTTCAGAACCGCCGGTGGTGATGAGGATGTCACCCTCGTCGTAGTGTACGCCGATCTGATCGTAATAGCGCTGGATGGCATGAATCAAATTGGGACGGCCGGGGGATTCAGCATATTCCAGCACCGGCTGGGAGAAGTGCTGCACTGCCTCAAAATAGACCGGCGGCGTGGCAATATCCGGCTGGCCGATGTTCAGATGGTAGATCTTTCTGCCCTTGGCTTTGGCCTCCACGGCAAAGGGATGAAATTTCCGCATGGGAGACAGCTCGCACAGCTGGGCGCGTTGGGAAAGCTTCATAGTATTCCTCCTGCAAGTAGGGATTCACGCTGCTAATTTTAGTATTATATCGCAAAATAACCGGAAAAGCAATCCTTTCTGTGCATGCATCCTGATTATCATTACCATTGCGGATGACCGGCCGGGGAAGAACAAAAGCAGGGCACAGCACAGATTCTTCCGTGCTGTGCCCTGCCGGGAACCGGAATCAGGCTTTGCTGGCGCTGAGGAAGCTGGCTTCCACAATGCAGCCTGTGGTGCAGATTTCCGCACAGTGGCCGCAGTTGGTGCACTTGCTGTAGTCGATGACGGCGCAGTTGTTCACCACGGTGACGGCGCCGGCGGGGCATTCCTTTTCGCACTTTTTGCAGCCGATGCAGCCGTGGGAGCAGGCCTTGCGGGTGACGGCGCCCTTGTCCTGGTTGCTGCAGCGCACTACGGTGGTCACCGTATCGGGCACCACATGGATCAGGTGGTTGGGGCAGGCCTTGGCGCACAGGCCGCAGCCCACGCACAGGTTGGGCTTCACCCGGGCCAGACCGTCCTCGATGCAGATGGCGTTGTTGGGGCAGACCTTGGAACAGTCGCCGTAGCCCAGACAGCCGAAGGTGCACATGCCGTCGCCGGAGAACAGCAGGTTGGCGGCTGCGCAGGAGGACATGCCGTCGTACTCATAGCGCAGGGTGGTGCAGGAGGAGTCGCCGCAGCAGGCCACCACGGCCACCTTCTCCACCACGTCCTCGGCTTCCACACCCAGGACGGCGGCGATTTCCCGGGCAGCGGCGTCGGCGCCGGGGACGCAGAGGTTGGTAGCCTGGGTGGAGCCGTCGGCCAGGGCGTGGGCATAGCCGTCGCAGCCGGCATAGCCGCAGGCGCCGCAGTTGGCGCCGGGCAGGCACGCACGAACGTTGACAAAGGTCTCGTCCTCGGGGACGGCCATGAACTTGGAGGCCACCACCAGCATCACGGCACAGATCAGACCGATGACGGTGACAGCTACAATGGGAATGACAATACTCATAGCAAGACCTCCTCTCAGCCGAACAGATTGCCGATGATACCGGCGAATCCGAAGAAGGACAGCGACACGATGGCGGCGGAGATCAGGGTGATGGGCAGGCCCTCAAAGGACTTGGCGGGCTTGGCCTCGGCCACCCGGGAGCGGACGCCGCAGAACAGCACCATGGCCAGGAAGAAGCCCAGGCCGCAGCCCAGGGAGGTGAGCATGCTCTCGCCGAAGCTCAGGCCGTCGCTGATGTTGTTGACGGTGACGCCCAGGACGGCGCAGTTGGTGGTAATCAGGGGCAGGTAGACGCCCAGGGAGGCGTGGAGCGCGGGGATGTACTTTTTCAGGATGATCTCCACCAGCTGCACCAGGGCGGCGATGACCAGGATGAACACCACGGTCTGCATGTAGGTGAAATCGATGCCGCCGTCCAGCAGGAAGTGGTAGATGGGCCAGGTGGCGGCGGTGGCCATGAGCTGGACGAAGATGACGGCCAGGGACATGCCGGTGGCCTGGTCCAGCTTCTTGGAGACGCCCAGGAAGGGGCAGATGCCCAGGAATTTGACCAGCACGTAGTTGTTGGTGATGGCGGCGGTCAGAATGATGTAGATCACGGATTTCATGCCTTGGTTTCCTCCTTTGCTCCGCAGGAAGTCTTACCGCAGGCGGCGGCAGAGGGGCAGCCGGCGCAGCCGAAGTCCTTCTTCTTGATGGCCTTGCCCTTGGAGATTTTGTTGACCAGGGCGATCATGACGCCGAAGGTCACGAAGCCGCCGGGGGCCATGGTGAGGATGGAGATGGGGTTGTCGTGGAACCAGGGAACGGGCAGGCCGCAGAAGGTGCCGGCGCCGAAGACCTCGCGGATGCAGGCCATGGCGCACAGGGCCAGGGTGAAGCCCAGGCCCATGCCGATGGCGTCCAGGGCGGAGTCGCCCACGGAGTTCTTGCTGGCGAACATCTCCGCCCGGCCCAGGATGATGCAGTTGACCACGATCAGGGACAGGTAGACGCCCAGGGACTGGAACAGGCTGTAGGCGTAGGCCTCCAGGACCATGGAAACCAGGGTCACAAAGCCGGCAATCAGAACGATGTAGCAGGGGATGCGCACCTGCTCGGGGATGACCTTGCGCAGGGCGGAAATGGCCATGTTGGAGCAGATCAGAACGGCGGTGGCCGCCATGCCCATGCCGAAGGCCGCCGTCACGGAGGTGGAGATGGCCAGGGTGGGGCAGGTGCCCAGAATCAGAACCAGAACGGGATTCTCTTTGATGAGACCCTTGAGGAGAATGGCAAGTTTGCTGTTCTTCATGTTAACCCTCCTTCACGGCGTCGTAGGCGGCGAAGCAGTCCTTCACGCACCGCTCATAGGCAGTGGAGGTGATGGTCGCGCCGGAGATGGCATCCACGCCGTCCAGCTGGGCGTCCTTGCCCGTGTACTGGGAGGTGTAGCTCTCGTTGGCGGTCTGGCCGCCCAGGGTCTTGGTCTCGGAGGTCACGTCGATGGTGGCCACCTGCACCAGCTTGCCGTCGGTACCGATGGCGGCCATGACCACGATGGTGCCGTCAAAGCCCTTGTTTCCGGCGGTAAAGACGTAGCCCACGGTGGCGCCGGAGGCGTCCGTACCCCGGTAGGCGCCGGTGATGGAGGCGGGCATGCCCTCCAGAGGCAGCGCCTCAAAGCCGGCAGCCTGGGGCAGCACAGCCTGGCGGCTGGCGTTCTCCCGCTGGACGCGGGCTTCCTCGATGACCGGGGCGGTGAAGCTGTTGACCACGGCCAGGGCCGCGGAGATGACCAGGCAGATCACTGCCAGGACGACGATACTCTTGATCAGCGTTTTCGTGCTCATGCTTTCACACCTCCGAACGGCTTGGTACGGGTCCACTTGGAGATATAGGGGGTCAGGATGTTCATGAACAAAATGGCAAAGGACACGCCCTCGGCGTAGCTGCCCCACTGGCGGATCAGCACGGTCAGAATGCCGCAGCCCAGGCCGAAGATCAGCCGGCCGGAGTTGGTGGAGGGGGTGGTGGCGTAGTCCGTGGCCATAAAGACGGCGCCCAGCAGCAGGCCGCCGGCCATGATCTGGTTCAGGGCGTAGAGGGCATCGCCGCCCAGGAGCCAGGACAGGAGAAAGACCGTGCCCACAAAAGCCACGGGGGTGTGCCAGGTGATAACCCGGCGGACCAGCAGGTAGACAAAGCCGATCAGCAGGGCCAGGACGCTGACCTCACCCAGGCAGCCGCCCTTGACGCCCAGGAACATGTCCAGCAGGCCGGGCAGCTTTCCGCCGGCGGCCATGACCGCCAGGGGGGTGGCGGTGGAGACGGCGTCGGGGAAGACCCAGGCGGTCATGGTTTTGGAGAAGGAGAGGAACAGCACAATCCGGCCCACGATGGCGGGGTTGGCGAAGTTCCGGCCCAAGCCGCCGAAGAGCTGCTTGACCACCAGAATGGCCACGATGCTGCCGAAGGCCGCCTGCCACAGGGGAATGGTCACAGGGAGGTTGCAGGCCAGGATGACGCCGGTGACCACGGCGGACCAGTCGCCGACGGTCACGGGGAGCTTGCAGCCCTTTTCATAGAGGAACTCGGTCAGCACGGCGGCGGCCACGCAGACGGCCACCACCAGCAGGCTCCGCAGGCCGAAGAGGATTACGGCCGCGATGACGGCGGGCACCAGGGCGATGACCACGTCCCGCATGATGGACGCGGTGTCCGTCCGATTGCGCAGGTGGGGAGAGGTTGATACGATGAGACTCATTTCTTCGCCGCCTCCTTTGCTTGTTTGGCCTTGAGATAGGCCATGACCTGGGCCTTGGCCAGCTTGTTGGTCTGGACCAGGGGCCGGCGGGCCGGGCAGATGAAGCTGCAGCAGCCGCACTCCATGCAGATGTTGACCTTCAGCTCCGCCAGAGCCTCCACGTCCTGGCGCTCATAGGCGGCTTCGATTTCCGCCGGCATGAGGTTCAGGGGGCAGTGGGCGATGCAGCGGCCGCATTTGATGCAGGCCGTGGTGGGGGGCAGCTTGGCCTCCTCCTCGTCCAGGGCCAGGATGGCGTTGGTGTTCTTGAGGATGGGCTGATTCAGATCCGGCACGGCGATGCCCATCATGGGGCCGCCGTAGAGGACCTTCCTGGGCTCCTTCACAAAGCCGTCGCAGAAGGCGAACACATCGGCCATGGGGGTGCCGATGGGGGCGATGACATTCTTGGGGGTCTTGACCGCGCCGCCGTCCACGGTGACGCACTTTTTCACCAGGGGAATGCCGTAGCGCACATACCGGGCGATGGAGGCCAGGGTGGTGACGTTGATGACAATGGCGCCGGCATCCAGGGGCAGCTTGCCCTCGGGGACAACCCGGCCGATGGTATGGTAGATCAGGACTTTTTCACCGCCCTGGGGGTACATGGCGGGCAGGGAGGCCACTTCCATGCCGGTCTCCTGCCTGCACATCTCCTGCATCTTGGCGATGCACTGGGGCTTGTTGTCCTCGATGGCGAAGATGATGCGCTTGACCTCCAGATATTTCTGCAGCAGCCGCGCGCCTTCCATAACCAGCTTGGGATTGTCCAGCATGGTGCGGGTATCGGAGGTGATGTAGGGTTCACATTCTGCGCCGTTGACGATGACGGCTTCAATCTGACTGAGATTCTTGACGGTCAGCTTCACCTGGGTGGGGAAGCCTGCGCCGCCGAGACCCACGATGCCGCTGTCGGTCAGGGCCTGGAGGAAATCCGCCTGGCTTTCAATGACCGGGGGCTTCAGGTCGGGGCAGCGGGTCATCAGTCCGTCGGATTCAATCACAATGGCCGGAACCTTGCGGCCGCTGGAAATCAGAACGTCCTCAATTCTCTTGACCTTGCCGGACACGGAGGCGTGCACCGGGGAGGACACGAAGCCGCCCGCTTCCGCAATCCGCTGGCCGACGGTGACGGTGTCGCCGGCCTTGACCAGGGGCTTGGCCGGGGCGCCGATGTGCATCGACATGGGAATCGTCACCATGGCGGGACAGCCCATGTCCACGGCAGCCAGATCCGCTGTATGCTTACGGTGGGGAACATGGACGCCGTGTAATTTTCGTTGTGCCATGAATTCATCTCCTATTCAGATTTTTCTTCTCTTTTCCAAAGCCGGTTCCCCAAATGCGCCGGAGAGCAGCGCGGACAGAAACGGAACCGTGTATATCACAACACTGCTGTACTGCCTATGACGAAGGCGGCCAACAGAAGCTGTCCGGGAATGAAGGATACCGCGCAAAAACGCTGAGAGCCGGAAGCGCGGACAGGGCAATAAGCAGATTAAAAATGTTTGAAAATCAAGAAAGATTATAACAAAATATGAAAAAAAGTCAATTAAAATATTGCAATATCGATAGATTCCAATAGATAACAGACTATCGGATCATCGCGGACAGCTGCGCGATGACCGCCTCTGCGCAGAGCATACCATCCACGGCGGCAGACATGATTCCGCCGGCATAACCGGCGCCCTCGCCGCAGGGATACAGGCCCCGCAGGGCAGATTGGCGGCTGTCATCCCGGAGAATCCGCACCGGGGAGGAGCTTCTGGTCTCCGGGGCAGTCAGAACGGCGTCAGGCTCCGAAAAACCCCGGAGCCGCTTCTCCAGCTCCGGCAGGGCCTGCTCCAGAACGGTGGTGATCTTCTCCGGCAGAACGTCGTGGAGATCGCACAGGGTCACGCCGGGCCGGTAGGTGGGCCTTATGGCGCCCAGATGGGTGCTGGGCCGGTGGGCCAGGAAATCGCCGGCCAGCTGGCAGGGGGCGTGATAATTGGAGCCGCCCGCCCGGAACGCCCGCGCCTCGATTTCCTGCTGCCACAGCATGCCGCCAAGAACGGAGGAATCGGGAAAATCCTCCGGCAAAAGGGTCACAAGCAGGGCCGCATTGGCGTTTTCCCCGTCCCGGGCCGCGTAGCTCATGCCGTTGGTGCACAGCCGCCCCTCTTCCGAGGCCGCCGCCACCACATGGCCGCCGGGACACATACAAAACGTATAGGCCGAGCCGCCCTGGGGCAGCTTGACGTTGAGCTTGTAATCCGCCGGGGGCAGATTGGGGCTGCCGGCAAATTCTCCGTATTGACTGCGGTCGATCATGGATTGCTTGTGCTCGATCCGCACGCCCATGGAGAAGGGCTTTGGCTCCATGGGAACGCCCTGGGCCAGCAGCTGCCGGAAGGTATCCCGGGCGCTGTGGCCGATGGCCAGAACGGCCTGATCGCAGGGCAGCAGGGTCTCCTGCTCCTGTTTCCGGAACCAAAGACCCGTAAGACGGCCGTTTTCCAGCTCCAGCCGGGTCATCTGGGCGCCGAAGTGTACTTCTCCGCCCAGTTGGAGGATCCGCTCCCGCAGATTCTGAACCACGGTCAGCAGCACGTCGGTGCCCACATGGGGCTTGGCATCAAAGAGAATCTCACCCCTGGCCCCGGCGTCGGCCAGCTGCTCCAGAACCCAGCGGCAGCGCTCGTTTTTGGTACCGGTGTTGAGCTTGCCGTCGGAAAAGGTTCCTGCGCCGCCCTCGCCGAATTGGACGTTGCATTGGGGATCTAGTTTGCCGGTGCGCCAGAATTCCTCCACCTTTTCATGGCGGGTTTTGGCGTCCAGGCCCCGTTCCAGAACGATGGGCCGCAGGCCGGCCTCCGCCAGCACCAGGGCGGCGAACATGCCGCCGGGCCCGAAGCCCACCACCACCGGCCGCCGGGCCGGCTGGATGGAAGGCCGGGGAATCTGATATTCATAATCCTGCGCCAGGGAGACCCTGGGATCCCGGAGCCGCTTGAGCAGCTTGTCCTCCCGGCCCTTGATCTCCACGTCTACGGTATAGATGATGCGGACGTCGGATTTTTTCCGGGCGTCCACGGATTTTTTTCGAATGTGCAGCTGCTTGATCTCATTCTCCCGAAGCTGCAGATGCCGTGCTGCCAGCTGTACCAGCCGGCCCATGGAATCGTTGGGAGAGAGAGACAGATCGCGAATACGAAGCATAAAGACTCTCCTTTTTGGGAAGCGCTGATTCCGTGCCTGTCATTGCGAGGCCCCGCAGGGGCTGTGGCAATCCGCATCCCTGCAGGCACCACGAAACAGGAACCAACTGCCGGGAAAAGCGGATTGCCACGTCGCTTCGCTCCTTGCAATGACATGCGAGGTGGAAGGCTGCGCACAGATCCATCTTGTGCTCAAAGTCCCAGCCTTCCTGCCAGGCGGCCGGAGCTCCAGGCCCACTGGAGATTGAAGCCGCCGCAGTCACCGTCGATGTCCAGCACCTCACCGGCGGCGAAAACGCCGGGGCACAGGCGGCTTTCCAGGGTGTCGGGGCGGAATTCCGCCGTCAGCACGCCGCCTGCTGTGACCTGGGCCTGTTCCAGTCCCAGGGTACCATGGACGGTCAGGGGGAAGAATTTGACAGTATGGGCGATGGCCTGCAGCTCCCGGTCGGTCAGACTTCCGGCAGTTCGGCTCAGATCCAGCCCCATCTGCCGCAGCACCACCCGTCCCAGACGGTTGTGGAGCATTCCTGTGAGAAATTCCTCCAGCGGCAGGGAGGAAGCGGACAGCCGCTTCCGGGCCAGATAGTCCGCCAAATCTGCTTCCTCCAGAGGCCGAAGCAGATCCAGCAGCAGGGTATCTCCCGGCTGGGCCTCTCTGGAAAGTTCAAACACCGCCGGGCCGCTGACGCCGAAGTCGGTGAATTGTACCTCTCCGGCAGTGTGCGCCACCGCTGCGCCGCGCTTCAGCGTCAGGCCTGCATCGGCCCGCACACCCTTGAGACCGTGGACGCCATCGGTTTTCAGCTGCACCAGACTGGGCCGGATCGGTGTGACCGAATGGCCCAGGGACTGCAGCAGCCGGTACCCCAGATCGGTGCCGCCCAGCTTGCCGCCGGCAGCGCCGCCGCAGGTTACAATCAGCTTGTCGCCATAAAACTCCGTCTCCGCTGTCCGAACCCGGTAGCCCCGGGCTTTTTTTCCGACGGAGAGCACCTCACAGCCGCAGCGCACCTCCACGCCCTGTCGCTCCAGGGCGAACCGCAGCACATCCACCACACTGTTGGCTTGGTCGGAAAAGGGGTAGACCCGGCCGGAATCCTCCGCCACGGTCAAAAGCCCCAGTTCCCGGAAGAATTCCAGGGTATC
>JAEDJR010000129.1 GCA_016296235.1 Oscillospiraceae bacterium | reverse complement strand
GGTGGGGGATATCCTCCGCCACCGCCCGGACGAAGGGCCGCAGGCCGTAGTCGTTCTGCTCCACCAGGGGCACGCCGATCTCCTCCAGGTAGGCCCGGACGGTGTTGCGGCGGCTGCGGTATTCGGTGAAGGGGTGGATGTTGGGGTTGTACCAGTAGCCCGTCACGTCGTGGCCCTCGTCCTGGAGACTGGCCAGGGGACGGTTGGCGCAGGGGGCGCAGCAGATGTGCAGCAAAACCTTCATGAGTGCCTCCTATGTTGCGGCCAGGGCGGCGGCCCGGGCGAATTTGCTCCGGGGCTCCTCCCGCAGGGAAAACCGCTCCTGCAGCTCCCGGGCGAAGGCCTCCACGGTCTCCGCGCTGCCGTTCTTCAATTCCAGCTCCACCTCACAGAGGGGCTCTTCCCGGCCGCCGCCGGCCAGCTGGCCCACATCGCCGCAAAGCTCACAGACGGTGCCGTCGGCAAAGGCCAGATCTGCGGCCCGGCGGGTGAACTGGGCGGCGCAGACCGGCTCCAGGGGCTGATCCTCCAGCAGATCCGGCAGCTCCTCCGGCGCGCCCTGCTCCAGCAGCACGGGAATGGCGTCGCGGATATTGGCCGCCGGGCAGGCCCACTCCCCCCGGATTCTGCCCTGGCCCGGGGTCTTCAGCGTGGCCACCAGGGCCTCGTTTTCCTGACGCAGCCGCAGGGTCCACCGCAGGGTGCTGAGACGGCGGTCCCGGGTGTCGTAGTAAATGGTAGCCATATTCAAAAGCCGGTACGGCTCCCGGCGCACCTGGGCCACCTGCGGATCAAACAAAATCTGCTCCAGCAGCGCTTCTCCCGGTACGGCCAGCTTGTATTCCAATTCAATGCCCATAGGCGCCTCCTGTTTCTGACATTTGGTCTTGTTTCATCGGCAAATTGGGATTTGTCTTTGAATTGACAATTGATAATTGACAATTGACAATGAAGGTATCCGCTTCGCGGATGATTTGAAATGCTGCGCCGAAAGCCTCCCCTGTGCAAGGGGAGGTGGCCCGCAGGGCCGGAGGGGTTGTGTGCAGGCAGTCGGTGCCAGCTACGACCCCTCAGTCAGCTTCGCTGACAGCTCCCCTTACGCAGGGGAGCCTTGGCCTTCTGCAAACCTTATCTGCTCTGCAAATCCCAATCTGCCGATTGGCTGAGCAAGTGCCTTTATATTATATCCCCGTGCAGAATAATTCGCAACCCCATCCTTTCCCGACAGCTTTCGCAAGCGGATTTTGCTAGACTGAGGTCAGCCTTGTTACGAAAGAGGGAATTGGATGAAGGCAAATCTGCGTCCCGCTGTGCGGCAGACCATCCGGCAGCGGCTGAATTACTGGAGCGGCCGTCCGGCGGTGGAAACGGCGGGCCGTGCCCTGGGGGCGGCGGCGGCAGGCTTCCTGCTGGCCGGGGCTGCCGCTGCCGGGATCTGGCTGCCTCTGGCGCTCTCGCTGGCCGCGTCGCTGGGGTTGTGCCTGGAGTCTTTTGCGGCCTATGCCGGCGGCTGCCTGGGCTATGTGGTGTTCTGGGGTACCGGGAAGGCCCTGGAGCCTGTGGCGGCAGGACTTCTGGTGGAGGCCTGCCTGTGCATCTTCGGTGAGCAGACCAAGCAGAACCGGTGGCTTGGCCCCGGCTGCACCGCCGTCTTTACGGCCCTGGTGGGCTTTTTGTTCCTGCTGGAGCAGCGGTTTGCACCGCCCCTGCTGTGGCGGTACGGGTTCCGGATCCTGGTGGCCGGCGGCGGCGCCCTGTGCTTCCGGCAGGCCCTGGAGGAGGGAAACGCCATGGCCCGGCTGGGACTGCTGGCCTGCCTCTGCGCGGGACTCTGCGCCATCCAGCCGGTGGGCTTCCCTCTGGGGGCCGCTGCCGCCTGTGCCCTGGCTGCCGCGGCACTGGACACGCCCATGGGGCTGACTGCGGCCATCCTGTGCGGTCTGGCACTGGATCTGTCCTGGGGCAGCGGCTGTTCCACAGCGGTACTGGCCCTGAGCGCCCTGGCGGGACGGAACAGAAACCGGCTCCTGCGGCTGGCTCTCTGGCTGGGGGCGGTTCTGCTGGGTGTGCTGCTGACCGGAACCAGCTCTCTGCTGTTGGCCGGGGCCATCCTGGGGGCGGGCCTGTCCTGGCTGATTCCCACCGAACTGCTGTTCGGCGCACCCAAAACCGCCCGCAGGCAGGAGGATCAGCGTCTGGCCGCTGCCGCAGGGCTGTTGGATCAACTGGGCCGCTGCCTGGAGCCGGGCCGTTCCGCCCGGGCGGATCCGGAGACGGCGGCGGTGTTCGACCAGGCGGCGGAGCGGGTCTGCCGGATGTGCAGCCTGTGGGAGAGCTGCTGGAATCAGAACGCCCAGGAGACCGTGGAGGCCCTGGATCGGGCGGCTCCCGCCATGATGACCCGGGGCAAAGCCCTGCGGGAGGATCTGCCGCCCCTGTTCGTCAACCGGTGCCGCCATCTGGAGGGATTCCTCACGGCGGTGAACCGGGAGCTGGACGACCTCAGCTGCCGCCGGCAGTGCCGCAGCCGGATCCGGGAGAGCCGGGAGATTCTGGCGCGGCAGTATGGAGCCCTGTCCCGGGCCCTGTCCCGGGAGCAGCCGGCGGAGCAGCCGGTCTGCCGCTTCCGGCCGGAGGTGGGCTTCCGCAGTCAGAGCCGCCGGGGGGACACGCCCTCCGGGGACCGGGGCGCAACCTTCCGCCTGGGGAAGTACTTCTACTTATTGCTGTGCGACGGCATGGGAACCGGTCAGAGTGCCGCCGGAGAGGCCGGGGCGGCCATTGCCATCCTGCGCACCCTGCTGCAGGCCGGGGTAACGCCGCCGGAGGCCATGGAGCTGCTCAACGGCATTTACATTCTGCGGGACGACGGCGGATTTGCCACGGTGGATCTGCTGCAGGCGGATCTGACCACGGGAGAGGTCACTCTATTGAAATGGGGCTCCGCCGTATCCTACGTCAAGCGCCGGAGCGGCGTGGAAAAAATCGGAACAGCGTCGCCGCCGCCGGGCATCGGAATAGGAGAGGAATTCCGGCCGGAGGAGACAACGCTGTCCCTGGGGAGAGGAGAGCTGCTGGTACTGGTCAGCGACGGCGCCGGTGGAGAGACGGCGGAGCGCTGCCTGCGGCAATATGGAGGCCTGTCGCCGAAGGAGCTGGCAGCGGGCCTGGTCGGCAGCAGCCAGGGCCAGGAGGATGACAGGACGGCTGCGGTCCTGGCACTGCAGCCATCATAACACAAGATGTTGGGGAGATTTTGTCGAAATAACGCAAGAAATCCGCTTTTTTAGATAATCATGCCGCCGTTGACCGCCAGAATTTGGCCGGTGACAAAGGAAGCGCGGATCAGATAATCCATGGCCTGCACCATATCGGCAGGCAGACCGTGGCGTTCCAGGGGCGTCTCCTCCCGGAGCCATTCCATGGTTTCCGGCGCCACGTTGGCGCACATATCCGTCAGTACCACCCCCGGCGCCACGCAGTTGACCCGGATGTGGGAGGGGCCCAGCTCCTTGGCCAGGGCCTTGGTCAGGGCGATGACCGCGCCCTTGGTGGCGGAGTAGCAGACCTCGCAGGAGGCGCCCACCTGGCCCCACATGGAGGATACGTTGATGATGCAGCCCGACTGGTTCTGCAGCATCCCCGGCAGCACCGCGTCGATGCAGTGGTACATGCCGTGGACATTGACGGCGAACATCCGGTCCCACTGGGCCTTGCCGATCTGGGAAATCAGACCGTAGTGGGCAATGCCCGCGTTGTTGATGAGCACATCCACGGGGCCGAAGTCCGCCAGCGCGCGGGTGACGGCCTCCCGGTCCGCCACATCGCAGCAGACGGCTTCCGCGCCGGTCTCCCGGGAGACGGCTTCGGCGGCGGCGTGATTTTTTTCATAAAGGAACCGGACGCGGTGGCCCTGGGCGGCAAAAAACCGCACGGCCTCCGCGCCGATTCCACGGCTTCCGCCGGTAATGACAATCTTCACAGGCTGCCCTCCTTCAGGGTGCGGACGCTGTCGCGCTCCACCAGGGTGGTGGGCAGCAGCTGGAGCCGCTGAAAGTCTTCGCCGTTCATCATCTGGAACAGGGTGTGCATGGCCTGGCGGCCCATCTGGATCTTATCCAGGCCCATGGTGGTGATGGCGGGACGGGTGTATTCCGAGATCACCAGGTCGTCCAGGCCCATAAAGGAGATGTCCTCCGGCACCCGCAGGCCTCGGCCGGTCACATAGCGAATGGCGTTGGCGGCGTAGGTGTCGCTGGCGCAGAACACCGCCGTGGGCCAGGGCCGGTTGGCCAGCATTTTCTCCATGGCGTTGGTGGCGGGCTGGGGGATGTTGTGGATGACCCGCTGCATCCACTCCGGCCGGCAGGGCAGACCCGCTTCGCTCATGGCGTCGGTAAAGCCCGCCAGGGTGTTGCGGTAGAATTCCTGGTGACGGTCGGAGATCAGAAAGCCGATGTCCCGGTGGCCCTGCGCCGCCAGATAGCGGATGGCCCTGCGGGCCGCGTCGTAGTAGTTGACCTCCAGCAGGGGGATGGTTCCGTCCTGGGGCACATGGGAGTCCACGCACAGGTAAGGGAACTGCTCCTCCTGCAGCAGACGGATGACCTTCTGGTTGCAGACCTGAATGAAGATGACGCCGTCGGAATCCTTGCTGTGGATGGCGTCCATGAGCTCGCTGCACTCGGTGTCCTTCTCCACGGCGGTGAAAATGACGCTGTAGCCCAGGAGCTTGCTCTCCTTGAAGATGCCGGTGAGCACGTCCATGGCGAACAGGTTGAACAGGCTGAAATCGTACTGCCGCATGACCACATGGACCGTGAAGCTGCGTTTGAGGTTCAGCCGCCGGGTGTGGATGTTGGGTGTGAAGCCGGTCTGGCGGATGATTTCCTGCACCTTCTGCCGGGTGGCATCGGAAACACCGCTGCGGCCGTTGAGCACAAAGGAGACGGCGGTGGTGGAAACGCCCGCCATCCGGGCAATGTCACGAATGGTCAATTTATCCATAGCAATCCCTCTTCCGCAATAGAGCTGACGCTTATTAGCTAAGATTATGACGATCGGTTTTCGTAAGTACGCATAGTTTTCTGCGAAACAGCAGAAGCATGTAGGGCGCGACGACCCGGCGCGCCGTTTGGCAGTTGGGAAAGGAATGCAGCTGCCTGCAAGCGGCACGCCCAGTGGTCGTGCCCTACAAAAGCACGTTCATCATTGCTGCGAAAAAGGGCGTAGGGGCGGCTATCAGCCGCCCGCGATCCGAAGCCATCGGGCGGCTGATAGCCGCCCCTACGGTCAGGTTTCGTTTACCGTGGTGCGTTTATCACCCGTGCCGATTGCGAGGAACGAAGCGACGCGGCAATCCGTATCCCAAAGCGTTCCTGTAATGCTGATTTGTGCCGATCATCATAACTAAAATTATACGCAATTTTAGTAACAAAATCAACAAAAAAACACCCGCCGGAAAGCGACAAAAAATACTGCTTGACAATCGGGGCCGACTGTGTTAAGATAATCAGGCATCGAGAGATGTAGAATATCGCGGGATAGAGCAGTCCGGTAGCTCGTCGGGCTCATAACCCGGAGGTCGTCGGTTCAAATCCGGCTCCCGCAACCA
>JAEDJR010000008.1 GCA_016296235.1 Oscillospiraceae bacterium | reverse complement strand
TATCATCTTTTGCTGTTAATTTCGCAATTATTTCCTGCACAAAACACACCTCCAAGTCCAAGATTGCCGACAGAAATGCTCAAAATGCATTATTTCACGGGGCCGAAGCTGCTCAGGGGCCAGACCCGGAAGACGATTCTGCCGACGATCTGTTCCTGGGCCACGCAGCCCACGGCCGTGTTCCGGGAATCCACCGACGTGGAACGGTGGTCGCCCATGACGAACACTCTGCCGTCCGGAACCTGATAGGGTAATGTGATATCTGTTTCGCCCAGGGCCTTGTCCTCCAGATAAGGCTCCTCCAGTACGCTGTTGTTGACGGATACCGTGCCGGTTTCGTCAATGTCCACCCAGTCCGCAGGGCCGCAGATGACCCGCTTAATCAGGATCTTGTTGTTGTAGTAAAAAGCGACGATGTCCCCGGGCTTCAGGTCCGAGGTTTTGACCGAGAGAACGATTTCTCCGTCCTGGAGCGTCGGCGTCATGGAGCTGCCGTAGATCTGCAGGACCGGCAGCCAGAGGGTGGCCACCAGCACGGCTATGGCAGCGACGGTAATGAGCGTATAGACGGTGCTTCTCAAGACGGTGCGGTAGCGGCTTTTGTACTTCACCCGCTTCAGCTCGTCCTCCAGCTGCTGGGTTGTGGCCCGAAGGGGTGCGTGACCTCGTTTCATGCGTGCTTCATCTCCTGATTAAACAGTCCCAGCAGCGCCCGCAAGCCTGCCTGCTGATCCAGGAACTGATCCAGTTTCTGCTTGGTTTCCGCCCAGGTGCGGTCGGCCTGCTCCTGGGCCTCGCGGGTCATGCGTTCGCACTTCTCCCGGGTCTCGGCCTCCATGGCCTGACATTTTGCCTGGGTTTCCTCCAGAAGCCGCTGGGCGTTCCGGCGGCTTTCCTCCTCCAGACGGGTGCAGATGGATTCCTGCCGCCCGCTGAGGGACCGGATGTTTTCCAGATATTGATCCGCTGCCTGCTGGGCAGCTTCAAAAACCTGATGGATCCGCAGAGAGGCCTCTGCGATGGAACCGGCGTCGTCCAGCATCAGCTGGCGGTCGTTCAGCTGCTCCTGGGCCTGGGCGGCTTCGGCATTGAGACGGTCGATTTCCCGGCTCTGCTCCAGAAGCATTTCCAGAAGCTCTGACCGGTTGAGCTTGCGCAATTCTTTATCTGTCATGGTTGTTCACCTCGCTGCAATTCCTCTACAGTGTAGCATAAATTCCGGGAAAACACAATCAATTGTCCGGCGTTTTCCGCTCTGATTGCCGGGAAATGCGCCCAATGGCGTCCAGGGCGGCGCCCACATCGCCTGTGGTGGTGGCCCAGCCGAAGCTGAAGCGCACGGTGCCCCGGGGGAAGGTGTCCAGGGTTTTATGGGCGTTGGGCGCGCAGTGAAGGCCGCAGCGGGTCAGGATCCCGAATTCCTGTTCCAGACGGTCGCCGACCATGGCGTTGTCCTGACCGGGGAAATCCAGGGAAAACACGCCCACCCGGCGCTGCAGCTCCCGGGGCCCGATCAGGCGAACGCCGGGGATGGCGTCCAGACCGGTGAGGAACCGCTCCATGAGAACCAGATCGTGTGCGCGGATGGCGGAGACGGTTTTATCCTCCAACCAGGCTAAGGCGGCCTCCCATCCATAGATGCCGGGCAGATTGGGCGTGCCGGATTCGAATTTGTCCGGCAGAAATTCCGGCTGCTGCTCCGTGTGGGAAGCGGAGCCGGTGCCGCCGGTGAGCAGGGGCGTCAGCGCCCGGGCAAAGTCCGGAGCCAGCAGCAGCGCTCCGATGCCGCTGGGCCCCAGAAGCCCCTTGTGACCCGGCACGGCCAGGGCGCTGCAGCCGAAGCCGTCAAAATCCACGGGGATATGACCGGCGGTCTGGGCGGCGTCCAGAACAAAGGGAATGCCGCGCTCCCGGCAGATGCGGCCCACGGCGGCGGCGTCCTGCACGGCGCCGGAGACGTTGGAGCCATGGGCCATGACCAGCAGACGGGTGTTGGGCCGGATCAGCGGTACGATGGCGTCCGGATCCAGCAGGCCGTTTTTGCCGCAGGGAATCCGGTCAAAATCCACCCCCAGAGCAGTCAGAGGCCGCATGACGGCGTTGTGCTCCATGGCGCTGACAATGCAGTGGTCGCCGGGCCGGAGATATCCCCGGAGCACCAGATTCAGACTCATGGTGCAGCCGGCGGTGAGAATGGCATGGGTGGGCCGCCCGCCATAGCCCAGCAGCCTGCACAGCCGTTCCCGCAGCTGCAGGGTCACCAGCTCTGCCTCCTGGGCCGGGCCGTAGACCGAGCGGTTGATGGTGGCTCCCACCTGTTCCAGATATTCGCACATCCGCCGGGCCACCTGGGGCGGCTTGGGAAAGGATGTGGCGGCATTGTCCAGATAAATCGCCATGATGCGCCTCCTTTTGATGTGGTCTTACTGTATCACACTTCCACGATGTTGGCAACGGCGTTTTTGACAAACAGACTTTGTGCAGTTTCCACGATTGATTTTTCAAAGAATAACGCTATAATAGTACTATCATTATTCTAATAAAAAAATAAGGAGGAGAGAGAATGACGAAGAAAATCAATCCGTGGATTCCGGTGACCGGTGTGGCCTTTGGCGTGGCAGCCCTGCTGCTGGCCCATTTCGGCAACCCCGGGAACATGGGCTTCTGTATTGCCTGCTTCCTGCGGGATATCTCCGGTGCCCTGGGCTTCCATGGCGCAGCCGTGGTGCAGTATTTCCGGCCTGAGATTGTGGGCCTGGTGCTGGGCGCCATGTTCATGGCGTTGTTCACGAAAGAGTTCAAGTCCAAGGGCGGCAGCGCGCCGGCTACCCGGTTCCTGCTGGGCGCCTTTGTGATGATTGGCACGCTGATGTTCCTGGGCTGCCCCATGCGGGCAGTGATCCGCCTGGGCGGCGGCGATTTGAACGCCCTGGTGGGCCTGGTGGGCTTTGCCGCCGGCATTCTGGTGGGCGTGGCCTTCCTGAAGCGGGGCTTCTCCCTGCGCCGGGCTTACAGCCAGGTGGGAGTGGAGGGCTTCGTGCTGCCGGTTGTGCTGACGGTGCTGTTTGTGCTGTTCCTGGCGGTTCCGGCCCTGTTCAAGCAGAGCACCGAAGGCCCCGGCTCCAAGGCGGCGCCCTGGATTCTGGCTCTGGTCTGCGGCCTGGTGGTGGGCGCTCTGGCCCAGCGCAGCCGTCTGTGCATGGCCGGCGGCATCCGGGATGCGGTCATGTTCAAGGACTTCAACCTGATCTGCGGCCCCGCCGCCATGCTGGTGACGATTCTCATCGGCAATCTGATTTTGAGTAAATTCAATCTGGGCTTTGCCGATCAGCCGGTGGCCCATACGGACGGCCTGTGGAACTTCCTGGGCATGGCCCTGGCGGGCTGGGGCTGCATCCTGCTGGGCGGCTGCCCCCTGCGTCAGCTGATTCTCACCGGTGAGGGCAACTCCGATTCCGCCGTGACGGTGCTGGGTATGCTCTTCGGCGCAGCCCTTTGCCACAACTTTGGACTGGCGTCCTCTGCGGCCGGCCCCACCCTGAACGGACAGATCGCAGTCACGGTGGGCTTTGTGGTGCTGCTGGTCATTTCCCTGCTGAATGTTGCGAAAAAGGAGAAATAATCATGGTAGATGCGAGAGGTTATTCCTGCCCCATGCCTGTGATCATGGTGCAGAAGGCCGTCAAGGACGGCGCACCCGAGACACTGGAGGTGCTGGTGGACAACCGGTGCTCTCTGGAAAACGTCACCCGGTTTGCCAATAACCAGGGCTATTCCGTCACCTCCAGCCAGGAGGGTGAGGACTTCCGTCTGGTGCTGACCAAGTGAGGGACTTTGTTGCGACCTTCTACACCCATCTCAGCGCCATGCTGACCTGCCGGGCCATGCAGGCGGCGGGTTTCTCCGCCCGGATGGCCCCGGTGCCCCGCGCGCTCAGCTCTTCCTGCGGTACCTGCGTGTTCTATGCAGCCCCGGATCCGAGGGAAGAGCTGCTGGATCAGGATACGGAGCGGGTTTTTGAAGTGCAAAGCGGCGCCTATGCGCTGGTGTGGAACCCGGAAGAGACATAAAAAAGGCCTGTCGCAAAATTGCAAGTTTGCATAAACGCAGGCCGCACCCAAAGCCTCCCCTGCGTAAGGGGAGGTGGCCCGAAGGGCCGGAGGGGTTGTGTGCAGGCAGCTGATGCCTGCTACGACCCCTCAGTCAGCCTTACGGCTGACAGCTCCCCTTACGCAGGGGAGCCTTGGTGCGGTCATCTTTTGTGCTTGCTGCAAATTTTGCGACAGGCCTATTTTCTATGGTTATGTTTCGTTCCGGATGAACAGGACGCCCAGGGTGCCGGGGCCGCAGTGGCTGGAAACGGTGCAGCCGGCGGTGGTGACGCAGATTTCCCGGAAGGCCTGCAGCTCGCGGATGGTATCCCGGGCTGCTTTGATATACGCCTCATCCACACCGGAGTGGGTGATAAAAATCCGCGACAGATCCAGATCGTCCCGGCCGCCGATGCGGTCGGCCACATATTCCCGGACGCACTTCTCATAAGCGCCCCGGTATTTCTTGCAAACGCCCATTTTGCCGTCTGTTACCGCAATGCAGGGCTTGAGTTTCAGCAGATTGGCGCCCAGCACGGCGACGGAGGAGCAGCGGCCGCCCTTTTTCATGTAGTCCAGCCGGTCCAGGATGAAGCTGGCGTCCACTCTGGCGGTGGTGCTCCGCAGGATCTCCGCGATCTCGGCGGCATCCATACCGCGTTCCGCCAGCTCCGCCGCTTTCAGCACCAGCAGACCGTGGCCGGTGGAAAGGTTTCTGGAATCCACCACATACACCTGATCCATGGATTCGGCTGCCAGGCAGGCGTTCTGGTAGCAGGAGCTGAACTCGGCGCTGATGTTGATGTGAATCACGGCGTCGTAGTCCTGCCGGAACGCGGAAAAGGCCTCCTGGTACTGGGAGACGTTGATGGCCGCCGTGGCAGGCAGATCGCCGCCTGCGGTCACATGGGCATAGATGTCGGCGGGTGTGATGTCCACACCGTCGTGATAGTTCTTCCCGCCCATGGCCACAGCCAGGGGGAGAATTCCGATGTTGTGCTGCGCAATCTGCTGCGGGCTAAGGTCACAGGTCGAATCAGATGTGATTTTAATGTTCATCCCAGATGAAATCCTCCTCCAAATCAGGTTGTTCAAAGAGTGTTGATTGGCATTTCCGGCAAAACAGAAAACTGGGGCTTGACGATGTGCGGCGGACCCTTGTGCCCCCTCTACAGGGGGCTGTCAGCGAAGCTGACTGGGGGTTGTATCGACAAGCAGTTTTTCGTTCAAACGGAGCAATTGCAAACTTGCAGCAACCCCCAGGCCACCCTGCGGGTGTCCAGCCCCCTGTATAGGGGGCACGAGGGCTGCGCAGCAGTCCCAATATCGGCTGCTGCCGGATTGACTGAGCAAAATTGGGCAATATCTTTCAAAATTATAACAGGGAATTGGCGATACTTCAAGAAAAATCCTGAACCATCTGGCGATAATCCAGGCTTTCATAGCCCATCCGCTCATAGAGCGCTCTGGCCCGCAGATTGTCCGGCGCGAGCTCCAGGCGGAAGCGGGCGGCTGTGGGGTAGAGGGCGCGAAGCTCCCGGAAGCAGGCGGAGCCGAGGCCCCGTCCCCGGAACTCCGGCAATACGTACAGCTCGTCCACCCAGACGGTCAGACCGCCGCCCTCCTGGGACCAGGTCAGAGCCAGCAGCACATAACCCGCTGTTTTGCCGTCCGATTCCAGCAGATAGGCGGCTGCAAAGGGCGAGCCGTCCAGCAGGGCGTCAACGGTTCGTTCCAGATGGCTGTCGGGAATGGTGTGATCCACCGCCTCGGAGCGGTAAAAATCATGGGCCATCTGCAGATAGGCCGCCCGGTCAGCGGCGGAAAAGGGTCGAAGCATGATATCAGATCCTCCTTTGGTTCTGAGGGTAGTATACCCGAAAAAAACGTTCTTGACAAGAGGACTTGGAAAAGTTATACTTAGTGGGAAAAGTTATACAAGGAGGAATTGCGATGGGACTGCAGTTTCCGCAGGATAAATTCATGTCCACAGTGAAGGTAGGGGACAAGGGCCAGATTGTCATCCCCAAGGGCGCCCGGGAGATGTTCAACATCCAGCCGGGGGACACGCTGCTGCTGCTGGCGGATAAAAAACAGGGAATCGCCCTGGTGGAGTATGCGGGCATGGAGGAGTTTGCCCGGCAGGTATTCCGGGTCAAGGCGGATTCGGAGGAGGCATCGGAATGAATGCCATGGAAATCCGGGGCCTGCGCAAGGTCTACAAGGACGTGACGGCGGTGGAGGGCCTGGATCTGGACGTGCGCCAGGGCGAGCTTTTGGCGCTGCTGGGCGTCAACGGCGCAGGCAAAACCACCACGATCAAAATGCTCTCCTGCCTGACCGAACCCACGGCGGGAGACGCTTTGCTGTTGGGCTGCAGCATTTGCCGGGAGCCTGCCCGGGTCAAGGCGCTGCTGGGTGTTTCGCCCCAGGAGACCGCCATCGCGCCCAACCTGACGGTGCGGGAAAATTTGGAGTTTATGGCCGGCGTCCACGGTCTGACCGGCGCGGAAGTCCGGGCCAGAACAGAAGAAATGTTCCGGACCCTTGGTCTGGAGCCTGTGGCACGGCGGAAGGCCAAAACCTTGTCCGGCGGCTGGCAGCGGCGGCTGTCCATAGCCCTGGCCCTGGTGTCTCAGCCGCAGATCCTGTTTCTGGACGAGCCGACCCTGGGCCTGGACGTCCTGGCCCGGCGGGAGCTGTGGAAGGTGGTGGAGGGCCTCAAGGGCCGGGTGACCGTGATCCTGACCACCCACTATCTGGAGGAGGCCGAGGCGTTGGCGGACCGGATTGCCGTCATGGCGGCAGGACGGCTCAAGGCTCTGGGAACCGTGGAGGAGCTGCTGGCGAAGACCGGCTGCAAAAATCTGGAGGATGCCTTTGTGGCCCTGGCAGAAGGAGGTGCGGCCCAATGAAATGGTGGGTATTCGCCAAACGCAACGCCAAGGAGATCCTGCGGGATCCGCTGACCCTGTTCTTCGGCCTGGGCTTTCCGGTGATTCTGCTGCTGCTTCTGACCATGATTCAGCGGAATATCCCCGTGGCCATGTTTGAGCTGGAACAGCTGACGCCGGGTATTGTGGTGTTCGGCTATTCGTTCCTGTGCCTGTTTGCGGCGCTGCTGGTGTCCAAGGATCGGGGAACGTCCTTCCTGCTGCGGCTGTTTTCCTCTCCCATGACGGCGTCGGACTTCATCCTGGGCTATCTGCTGCCCCTGCTGCCCATGGCCGCCGTGCAGTGCCTGCTGACCTATCTGTTTGCGGCGCTGCTGGGACTGCAGCTGACCCTGAGCACCCTGGCCTCCGGCGCGCTTTCCCTGCTGACGGCCATGATGTTCATTGCCCTGGGCCTGCTGCTGGGCACGCTGCTCAATGACAAGCAGGTGGGCGGGATCTGCGGCGCCCTGGTGACCAATCTCTCCGCCTGGCTCAGCGGCACCTGGTTCAGCCTGGAGCTGGTGGGAGGCTGGTTCAAAAAGCTGGCCTTTGTCCTGCCCTTTGCCAACGGTGTGGAACTGGGCCGGGCCGCCATCCAGGGTCAGAGCCTGACGCCCTGGCTGTGGTGGTGCCTGGCCTACGCTGTGGTGCCCACTGTGGCGGCCATTGCAGTCTTCCGGGCCAGAATGAAGGCATAACATTGGGGGTTGTCTTTGAATTGACAATTGACAATTGACAATTGACAATGAAGGTATCCGCTTCGCGGATGATTGGAAAAAATGCTGCACGCTCCCTCGTGCCCCCTACACAGGGGGCTGGACGCCCGCAGGGCGGCCTGGGGGTTGCTGCAAGTTTGCAATTGCCCGTTTGAACGGTAAAATTGGTTGTCGATACAACCCCCAGTCACGGCTTCGCCGTGCCAGCCCCCTGTAGAGGGGGCACGAGGGCTGCTCTGCAGCCCCCAATTTCTCGGTCTGCTGACTTATACCGAACAAAAAAGCCTGTCGTAAAATAGCAATTTCGCACAAACATAGGCTGCACCGAAAGGCTCCCCTTACGCAGGGGAGCCTTGGTGCGGTCACTTTTTGTGCATGCTGTTTTTACGACAGGTTCTTTTTTGTTATTCCAGTTCGAAGGCGCCGGTGTAGAGCTGATAGTAGACGCCGTGCTGGGCGATGAGGTCGTCGTGGGTTCCGCGTTCGATGATGCGGCCGTGCTCCAGCACCATAATGGCGTCGGCATTGCGGACGGTGGAGAGCCGGTGGGCGATGACAAACACGGTGCGGCCCTTCATCAGCTGATCCATGCCCCGCTGGACAATGGCTTCGGTACGGGTGTCGATGGAGGAGGTGGCCTCATCCAGAATCATCACCGGAGGATCGGCCACGGCGGCCCGGGCGATGGACAGCAGCTGCCGCTGGCCCTGGCTCAGACCGGAGCCGTCGCCGGACAGCACGGTCTGATACCCCTGGGGCAGCATCATGATGAAATCGTGGGCGCCGGCCAGCTTGGCGGCGGCGATGCAGTCCTCGTCGGCGGCATCCAGCTTGCCGTAGCGGATGTTGTCCATGACAGTGCCGGTGAACAGGTTCACATCCTGGAGCACCACGCCCAGAGAGCGCCGCAGGTCGGGCTTTTTGATTTTGTTGATATTGATGCCGTCATACCGGATTTTGCCGTCGTCGATGTCGTAGAACCGGTTAATCAGGTTGGTGATGGTGGTCTTGCCTGCGCCGGTGGCGCCCACAAAGGCGATCTTCTGGCCGGGCTTGGCGTAGAGGCTGACATCCTGCAGGACGGTCTTGCCTTCCACATAGGCGAAGTCCACGTTAAACAGCCGCACGTCGCCGGTGAGGCGGGTGTAGGTCAGGGAGCCGTCCTGGTGGGGGTGCTTCCAGGCCCAGAGACCGGTGCGGGTCTGGGATTCCGTCAGGCTGCCGTCGGGGTTTTCCACGGCGTTGACCAGGGTCACATAGCCGTGATCCTCCTCGGGCTGCTCATCCAGCAGCTTGAAGATCCGCTCTGCGCCGGCCATGGCCATGATGATGGCGTTCATCTGCTGGGAAATCTGGGAGACGGGGCGGGTGAAGTTCTTGGACAGCTGCAGGAACACCGTGATGCCGCCCAGGGTGATAAAGGCCTCGTTGGTGACCACGGCCAGGGAGCCGCCCAGGATTGCCACCAGCACATACTGCAGGTTGCCCAGGTTCATCATGATGGGCATGAGAATATTGGCAAAGATATTGGCTTTGGTGGCGTTTTCCTGGAGCTCCCGGTTGCGGCGGTCGAACTCCTCCTTGATTTTTTCCTCGTGGCAGAAGACCTTGACCACCTTCTGGCCGGAGATCATTTCCTCAATATAGCCGTTGAGGCTGCCCAGGGATTTTTGCTGGGCGGTGAAGAATTTGGCGGAGTTTCCGCCGATTTTTTTTGTGGCCTGCATCATGGCGAAAATGCTCAGGACGACAAAGGCCGTCAGCAGGGGGCTTTTGATGAGCATGGTGAAGAAGATCGTCACAATGGTCACCAGGGAGGACAGGGTCTGGGGGATACTCTGGGAGAGCATCTGCTGCAGGGTGTCCACGTCGTTGGTGTAGTGACTCATGACATTGCCGAAGGTGTGGGCGTCAAAATACCGGATGGGCAGGGTCTGCATATGGGAGAACATCTGGTCGCGGATGGTTTTCTGCACGCCCTGGGAGATGCGGGCCATCAGCAGACCCTGCACCAGCATAGCCAGCACGCTGACGCCGAACACGGCCGCCATGCGGAAAATCACCTGCAGCAGGCCGCCGAAATCCGGATCGGCCTCCAGCAGCAGAGGCTTGATGTAGTCGTCAATGATGGTTTCCAGAAAGGTCATGCCGATGACGCTGGAAATGGCGGAGGCCACGATGCACACCAGTACCACCAGCAGCGGGAAGCTGTAGGCCCGGAGGTAGGACATGAGCCGGTTGATGACGTTCTTGTTCAGAGCTTTGAGGTTGACGGGGCCATGGGTGCCCTTGGGTGCGGGAGGCATCAGGCATCCTCCTTTCTGGTCTGGGATTCATAGACTTCGCGGTAGATGGTGTTGGTTTTCAGCAGCTCCTCGTGGGTGCCGAAGCCGTCCACGTGACCGTCGTGGAGGACGATGATCTTGTCGGCGTCCTGGACGGAGCTGATTCGCTGGGCAATAATCAGCTTGGTGGTGTCGGGAATCTCCTTGGCAAAGGCCTGACGGATCAAAGCGTCGGTCTTGGTGTCCACGGCGGAGGTGGAGTCGTCCAGAATCAGGATTTTCGGCTTTTTCAGCAGGGCCCGGGCGATGCAGAGCCGCTGGCGCTGTCCGCCGGAGACGTTGGCGCCGCCCTGCTCAATCCAGGTGTCATAGCCGTCGGGGAACTCCCGGATAAATCCGTCAGCCTGGGCCAGCCGGCAGGCGTGAACCAGCTCCTCGTCGGTGGCGTGCTCGTTGCCCCAGCGGAGGTTGTCTTTGATGGTGCCGGAGAACAGGACGTTCTTCTGCAGCACCATGGCCACCTGGTTGCGCAGGGCCTCCAGATCGTACCGGCGCACATCCACGCCGCCGACCTTGACGCTGCCCTCCACCACATCGTAGAGGCGGGGGATCAGCTGCACCAGGCTGGACTTACTGGAACCGGTGCCGCCCAGAATGCCCACGGTTTCGCCGGAGCGGATGGACAGATTGACATCGCTGAGCACAGGCTTTTCCGCCTGCCGGGCATAGGAGAAGGTCACGTGGTCGAACTCGATGGAGCCGTCGGCCACCGTATGAACGGCGCCGGTTTCCGGGGAGTCCAGACTGCTGGTTTCGTTGAGGATTTCCGCAATCCGCTCGCCGGAGGCCCGGGACATAATCAGCTGCATGGCGATCATGGAAACGAACATCAGGCTCATGAGAATCTGCATGACGTAGGTAATCATGCTGGTCAGCTGACCGGTGGTCATGACGGTTTCATGGCTGGTGACGATGAGCCGGGAGCCCAGCCAGGCGATGAGAATCATGCAGCCGTAGGCACAGATATTCATGATGGGGCTGGTCAGGGAGATAATGGTCTCCGCCTTGACGAAATCCTTGTAGATGACGCCGGAAATCTTGTCGAATTTCTCGATTTCGTGGTCTTCCCGGACATAGGATTTGACCACCCGGATGCCCCGGAGGTTTTCCTGGACCACCTGATTCAGACGGTCGTAGGTTTTGAACACCCGCTTGAAAATGGGGTGAACGGTCCGCATCAGAATAAAGATCACGACGGCCAGGAACGGAAGCGCCAGCAGAAAGATCATGGCCAGGGAGCCGTTGATCCGAAATGCCATGACCATGGAGAGAATCAGCATGACCGGCGCCCGGACGGCAATGCGGATGACCATCATAAAGGCGTTCTGGATGCGGCTGACGTCGGTGGTCAGGCGGGTCACGATGGAGGAAGAGGAGAACTTGTCGATGTTGGAAAAGGAATAGGTCTGGACATGGTGGAACATGTCATGGCGCAGGTTGGCGCCGAAGCCCACGGAAGCAATGGAGGCGTGACGGCCCGACAGGGCGCCGCAGACCAGACTCAGCAGGCACAGCGCCACCAGCAGCAGGCCCATTTTCAGCACATAGCCCATATCGCCCCGATCGATGCCGTTGTCGATGAGCCTGCCCATGTACAGGGGGATGAAAACGTCCAGAATGACTTCCAGAGAGACAAAGATGGGAGAGAGAATGGCGTCCTTTTTATACTGGCGGACGCAGGACATCAGTCGTTTGAGCACAGATTGGATTCCTCCTTTGGGTGATCGTGGAAGGGATTTTTCATGCAGACGCCCAGATTGCTGGCGGCGATCTGCAGCAGGCGGCGGAACTCGGCGGCCTCCGCCGGAGTCATGTGCTCCAGCAGCTTGGCTTCCGTCTGCTGGATGTGCCGGGCGGTCAGCGCATGGGTGTCCATGGCCTTTTGGGTCAGGCGGATGGCCTTGCAGCGCCGGTCGCCTTCGCTGGCTTCAAACGTCACAAACCCGGCAGCCTCCATCCGCTGGAGAATGCCGGAAACGGTGGAGTGCTTCACATCGAAAAACGCCTCAAGATCCCGGGCGAAGGTGATCTGCCCCAGCTTTTCCTGCCGGTACCACAGGTGGTGCAGGAACATGCCCTGGGCGGGCGTCAGGCCCAGCTGCTCGGAGTGCTGCTGCATCTGCTGGTCCAAGGCGTTGGTGATGGAGCGCATGTAGCGGCCCAGATGGATTTCGTTGTCTATGACCATCGCTCCTTTCAAAAAAAGTAGCATGCTACGAAACTCCGTAGCATGCTACATGATAGCAGGTGTATACCGGTTTGTCAAGCACCGGAGCAAACTTTTTCGGTCAGTCCAGACTGCCCACCAGGGGCTGCAGGGGCGGCAGGGCGCGTTCCCGCAGGAACTGGCCGGACATCATGGGACAGCCCAGGAGCTTGCTGACCCGCCGGCATTTGCACATGAAAATATAGTAGACATTGAGACCGCAGCCTGCCAGGGACTCCAGATTGCCGCTGCCCTTGGAGAGAATCACGTCGGCCGCGCCCAGGGCCTGCCGCAGCTCCGGACCGATGTAGTCCAGCTCCGTGCCGGAGATGGCGCTGCCGTTGTCCAGAATGGAACACAGGCGATCCATCCCCACATAGGCGGCGTCGGCCCGGGTGGCGTCGTTGAGGGTGTTTTCCCCCCGGACGCAGTATTGGATTTCCAGCTGGGGATACTGCCGCCGCAGCTGGTCCACCAGCAGGGTGTCGAAGGCGATTTCTCCGGCGTTGTCGCCCAGAATCACCAGACGCCGGGCCTGTTCCAGATCCTGCACAAAATGACCGTAGGCTTCCGGCTCCAGTTCCAGATCGGGGGTGTGCTCCACGGCGTCCCACAGGGCAGCCTGGGCTACATCGGGGGTCAGAATGCCGAAATCCAGGAAATTCCCCGTCCGGGAGAATTTCAGCGCCATGGCCAGAGGATCGGCGGCCTGCTCCACCAGAGGCCGGATGCGGGGCAGCAGCCCCAGCACCAGGTCGTTGGATTCCTGCTTCAGGGCGGCGTAGGCGTCCACCCCGGGCCAATACTTGGCGTAGGCCTTGGTAAAGGCGCCGGTGAGCCAGGGGGCGGAAACGCCGGCGGGGGCCTCCAGCATGATCTGCATCACGTCCCGCAGATAGGCGTTGGCGGTTTCCCCATCCCGGTGGGCCAGGGCCAGCTTGAAGTGGCGGTGAATCAGGCAGTCAATGCAGTGGGCGTCAAATTGCATGGGGTACCTCCTGTGTCAGCTGACGCAATAGGGCATTCCGGGAAAACTGGGGCAAGTCCATGGCCTTCCGGAGGAGCGCCATGTTGTCCTCACTGTGCTCCACCTCTTTGGAATACAGCCGGGCAGCCAGCTGCACGTCCCCCAGGTTTTCCGCCAGACCGGCCACGGCCAGAACGCTGACCACCACGGCGGCGGCCTGCCGCCAGATGTAGCCGTCGCAGACGGCCTTCAGCCACCAGCGGAACAGGAAATACACCGTCAGCTGCTCCAGAGCGACGGTATCGGGCCTGACCGCCCGCATCCGGCCGATCTGCGCCGGAAATTGGGAAGACAGGTGCTCCATGGACTGCAGAAGCTCCTGCAGCGGGCGGACAGACGGGCTGCGGGAAAGACGCATCCGCCGGATCCGGATCAGCTGCCGCCGCTGATAGCTGGGGTCACGGTAGAGTGTTGAGAACTGGCTGCACAGCCGGTCGTTGTCATAGTGCCGGTCCAGCCGCCGGGCAAAGCACAGCAGCAGGGCCAGCCGGTCGGCCAGAGGGCGGCTCCGGTCCTGGACCAGGGCGAAGGCCGTCTCCCGGCTTTCCAGCAAGATGTGCATCAGGGTTCCGTCCAGATCGTTGGGTTCCGGCGGCCGGTCGTCCGTCCCGGTGACAAAGGTCAGGGGCGCTTCCCGTTCCAGCAGCAGCCGGGCGGCTTCGGGGCAGGAGACGGAGAGCATGGTCTCCGCCAACCCGCCGTAGATCTCCGTGAACCGGGGATGGGTGTGGCAGGTGGTGCTGAGAAAATCCTCCCCCAGCTGGGACACAATGGGGCACAGACCGTCTTCGGTCAGCAGGGGGCAACGGCCATCCCGCAGAACCATGCAGTCCTCACCGTCCACGGTGGTCAGGGCGGCGCGGATCTGCTCCCCCAGGGGGCCGGGCACGGAGAGGTACCGGGCTTTGGCGGCGGGATCCACCACAATCTCCCACTGGCCGCAGCAGGTATCGGGACAGCTGCCAGCCAGACAGTGAAACTCGTCAAAATAATCGGGGATTCGCGTGTTCATGGGATACCTCCCGGCGCCTTCCTCAGAACGCCCAGGTGCCGTTTTCGAAGATCTTCACGGTCTTGCCGTCGCGGCAGTGGGCCAGGATCTCCAGGTCGGGGGTGCCGATCATGAAGTCCTCGTGCACCATGGAGTCGTTGATGCCCAGGGCGCGGCACTCCTCCAGGGTCTTGTTGTGGTGATCCTCGATGGTGTCGGCGTAGCCCATGCCGATGGCCAAGTGGCAGCAGGCGTTTTCGTCAAACAGGGTGTTGTAGAACAGCAGGCCCGTGTTGTTGATGGGGCTGTCATAGGGCACCAGGGCGCACTCGCCCAGATACCGGGCGCCCTCGTCCATGTTGATGAGCTTCTGCAGAAGGGCGTCGTTGGTTTCGGCGTGGGCCTCCACCACCTTGCCGCCTTCAAACTTGAACCAGAAGTTCTCGATCAGCTGGCCCTGGTAGCTCAGAGGCTTGGAGGAATAGACGATGCCCTCGGCCTGACCCCGCATGGGAGAGATGAAGCACTCCTCCGTGGGGATGTTGGGGTTGAAGAACACGCCCTTGTCGGTGGCCTCACCGCCGCCGCAGAATCGGGCCTGGGGAATCATGCCCACGGTCAGGTTGGTGCCGTTGGAGGCATGGTATTCCAGCGTCTCAATACCCAGGCTGTTGAGATAGGCGCAGCGGTCGGACAGGTCCCGGTTGTGGGCGTCCCAGGCCGCCAGGGGATCGTCATCCACCCGGGAGGTGGAGAGAATGGCTTCCCAGAGCTTCTCCACAGCGCGGCCCTTGGGCTCGTTGGGGAAGATCTTTTTGGCCCAGGCTGCGCCGGGGACGGCGGCGATGCACCACTGGTGCTTGCCTTCGATCCGGTCGCGGTAGGGCTTGACGATGGGATAGCGGGCCTGCTGGCCCTTGGTCATCTTTTCCAGGTTAAGGCCGTCGGGATCCTCGGACGCCAGATACAGCCGGCAGGGGAGCTTGTCCGCCATATACTGCAGCTTGGCCTCCTCAAAGGGCTCTACCGTGGACAGGGACTTGACGCTGCGGTGGCGCACATGGAACTTCTCCAGGGGCTGATAGCTGAATTCCACAAAAACCTTCCGGGCACCGGCCTTGTACAGCTCGTCGGTGACCATGGCCACAAATTCCGGCTGGTCCAGCTCGGCATACAGGAACACGTCCTGGCCCTTCTGTACGTTGCAGCCCTTGCGGGCAATCAGCTTGGCATAGCTGCGAAGTCTTGTTTTCTGCATGAGAAATCCTCCTTTGCTTGATAGTTGTATGATATCAGAGATTCCTGCGGAAAGCAACCCCGCCGCAGGAGGGGAGAAACTGCCCAAGCCGCCGGGGACAGGGCGGGCCATCTTTGTGCATTATGAAAAAATATGCATAATAACGCGAATATAACTTGAATTATGATGAATACATCAGTAATATATATGTATATTTATTAGATGAGGAGGCCGATCACCTTGAAGAAGGTGTTTATAGACGGCAGCGCCGGCACCACGGGCCTGCGAATTTATCAGCGCCTGTCCGCCCGGACGGATTTGAAGCTGGTTACCCTGCCGGAACCGCTGCGAAAGGATCCTGCCGCCCGCCGGGAGGCGCTCAACGGCTGCGACGCCGCATTTCTGTGCCTGCCGGACGAAGCGGCCCGGGAGGCGGTCAGTCTGATTGAAAACGATCATGTGACGGTGCTGGACACCTCCACGGCCCACCGGACGCAGCCCGGCTGGGCCTATGGGTTTCCGGAGCTGGGGGCTGAATTCCGGGAGCGTCTTCTGACCTCCAAACGAATCGCCGTGCCCGGCTGCCATGCCAGCGGGTTTATCGCCCTGACGGCGCCCCTGGTGCAGGCGGGCCTGCTGCCGGCGGACGCCCGGCTGACCTGCCACTCCATCACCGGCTATTCCGGCGGCGGCAAAAAGATGATCGCCCAGTATCAGGATCCGGAGCGGGATCCGCTGCTGGACGCGCCGCGGCAGTACGGCCTGACGCAAAATCACAAGCATCTCAAGGAGATGCAGGCGATCTGCGGCCTCCACCGGGCGCCGGTTTTCTGCCCCATTGTGTCCGACTTCTATTCCGGCATGGTGGTGACGGTGCCCCTGTTCCGGGAGGATCTGGCCCCCGGCGTTACGGCAGAGGACATCCGAGACCTCTACCGGGCCAGGTATGCGGGACCGGTGGTGCGTTACCGGGAGCAGATGGAGGAAGCTGGCTTCCTCTCCGGCGCCGGACTCAGCGGCAAGGACGCCATGGAGCTGACAGTCTGCGGCAATGAAGAACGGATATTGCTCCTGGCCCGCTATGACAACCTGGGAAAAGGCGCGTCCGGAGCAGCCATTCAGTGCCTGAATCTGGCCCTGGGCTGCGACCCGACGGCGGGACTGGAACTGGAAACAACATGAGAAAGAGGGTTATTTGATGAATATGATTTCCGGCGGCGTGTGCGCCGCAAAGGGCTTTTCTGCCAACGGCATCCACTGCGGGATCCGCCATCATAAAACCAAGCGGGATCTGGCGCTGATCTATTCCCAGGTTCCGGCTTCTGCGGCCAGCGTCTATACCTCCAATCTGGTCAAGGGCGCGCCCATCGCCGTGACCAAGGCCCATCTGGCCGACGGCAAGGCCCAGGCGATTATCTGCAACAGCGGCAACGCCAACACCTGCAACGCCGACGGCGTGGAAGTGGCCGAAACCATGTGCAGCCTCCTGGCTGCGGAGCTGGGCCTGGCGGCTCAGGACGTGGTGGTGGCCTCCACCGGCGTCATCGGCCAGCGGCTGGACGTGACGCCCATTGCGGCGGGGATTCCGGCTCTGGTGCAGGGCCTGGGCGACCACAGCGCCGAGGCCGCCGAGGCCATTATGACCACTGACACCAAGCGCAAGGAGCTGGCCGTCTCCTTTACCGTGGACGGCGTCACCTGCCATATGGGCGGCATTGCAAAAGGCTCCGGCATGATCCACCCCGACCTGGCCACTATGCTGGTGTTCCTCACCACGGACTGCGCCATCTCTCCGGAGATGCTGAACAAGGCTCTGCGCAGCGACGTGCAGAACACCTTCAACATGCTCTCCGTGGACGGCGACACCTCAACCAACGACATGGTGACAGTTCTGGCCAACGGCATGGCCGGCAACCCGGAGATCACCGCCGAAGGCCCCGCCTTTGACGCCTTTATGCAGGCGCTGAACACCGTGACGGTCTACCTCTGCCGCTGCATTGCCGGCGACGGGGAAGGAGCGTCCAAGCTGCTGGAATGCCGGGTGTCCGGGGCCAAGACCCAGGCGGCCGCCAAGACCGTGGCCAAGAGCGTCATCTGCTCCTCCCTGACCAAGGCGGCCATGTTCGGCGCCGACGCCAACTGGGGCCGCGTCCTGTGCGCCATCGGCTATTCCGACGCCGACGTGGATGTGGAGAAGGTGGAGGTGCAGTTCCAGTCCGCCAAGGGCTCCGTGCAGGTCTGCATGGACGGGGCCGGGGTGGAATTCTCCGAGGAGCTGGCCAAGGAGATTCTCCTGGAGCCGGAAATCGAGATTGTCATCGATCTCCACGACGGCAGCGGACAGGCCACCGCCTGGGGCTGCGACCTGACCTATGACTATGTGAAGATCAACGGCGATTACAGAACGTGAGGGAACAGCATATGGACGTGTCCAATCAGCATCGGGCGGAAATCCTGGTGGAGGCCCTGCCCTATATCCGGAAATACAACGGAAAAATCCTGGTCATCAAATACGGCGGCAATGCCATGGTCAGCGAGGATCTGAAGCTGCAGGTCATGGAGGATCTGGCGCTGCTGCACCTCATCGGCGTCCGGGTGGTTCTGGTACACGGCGGCGGCCCGGAAATCACCGATACCCTCCGCCGCATCGGCAAGGAGGCCGTCTTTGTGGACGGCCTGCGGGTCACGGACAGGGAGACCGCCGAGGTGGTTCAGATGGTTCTGGCCGGAAAGATCAACAAGACTTTGGTGAAGCTCCTGGAGGCCAACGGGGCCAGGGCCATGGGCATCAGCGGCATTGACGGCCACCTGCTGCAGGCAAAGATGCGCGATCCCCGGCTGGGCTTTGTGGGAGACGTCACCGAAACCAACGTCCAGCCCATTCTGGATCTGCTGGAGAAGGGCTATATTCCCGTGGTATCCACCGTGGGCTGCGACCTGGAGGGCAACACCTACAACATCAACGCCGACACGGCGGCGGCCCATATCGCCGGAGCCCTTGGGGCAGAGCGCCTGATTACCATGACCGACATCACCGGCATCATGATGGATCCCAAGGATCCGGAATCCCTGATCCCCTGCATCGATCTGCAGGACGCCCAGGCGCTCTTTGACCGGGGTGTTATCTCCGGCGGCATGATTCCCAAGGTGCAGTGCTGCATCGATGCCATCCATTACGGGGTGAAAAAGGTCGTCATCCTGGACGGCCGCGTGCCCCACGCCATCCTCATGGAGGTGCTCACCGACGAGGGCGCCGGCACCATGGTGAAGGCCAACAAATTCGACCCCAACTGACAGGAGGCATTGCAATGGATATCAAAACCATGGACCAGGAGTATGTGGCCAATACCTACAACCGCTTTCCGCTGCAGATCGTCAGCGGCAGGGGCTCCCTGGTGACCGATGAAACCGGAAAGCAGTATATCGACCTGGGCTCCGGCATTGCCGTCAACACCTTCGGTGTGGCCGACGAGACCTGGCAGCAGGCGGTCATCGCCCAGCTGGGCAAGGTGCAGCACACCTCCAACCTGTACTACACCGAGCCCTGCGCCGTTCTGGCGCAGATGCTCTGCCAGCGGACGGGCATGAAGAAGGTGTTTTTTTCCAACTCCGGCGCTGAGGCCAACGAGTGCGCCATCAAGGCCGCCCGGAAGTATGCAGCCCAGAAAAAAGGCCCGGAATACACCACCATCGTCACCCTCTGGAACTCCTTCCACGGCCGCACCCTGACCACCCTGGCGGCCACGGGGCAGGAGGTGTTCCACAAGGATTTTCAGCCGCTGACCCCCGGCTTCGTCCATGCCCGGGCCAATGACCTGGAGGATCTGAAGGCCCAGGTCGCAGCCCACAAGACCGCCGCCGTCATGATGGAAATCGTCCAGGGCGAAGGCGGCGTCAACGCGCTGGAGCGGGAGTTCGTCCAGGGTGTGGCGAAGCTGTGCCGGGAGCAGGACATTCTGCTGATCTGCGACGAGGTGCAGTTGGGCAACGGCCGCAGCGGCATGCTCTACGGCTACATGCACTACGGGATCACCCCGGACATCGTCTCTACGGCCAAGGGCCTGTGCGGCGGTCTCCCCCTGGGGGCCACCCTTCTGGGTGAAAAAACGGAGCATGTGCTGGGCTTCTCCGACCACGGCTCCACCTTCGGCGGCAATCCCGTCTGCTGCGCCGGCGCCATCAGCACCCTGAGCCGCATCGATGAGCCGCTGCTCCGGGGCGTCCGGGAGCGCTCCCGGCTGATCGTGGAGACGCTGACGGGCAAACCCGGAATCAAGAGCGTCACAGGCCTGGGCCTGATGCTGGGCGTGGAGACGGAAAAGCCCGCCGGTGAGGTCATTGCCCAATGCATGGCCCAGGGCGTTCTGGTTCTCAGCGCCCACGGCAAGGTCCGGCTCCTGCCGGCTCTGAATATTCCCCTGGATTTGCTCCGGCAGGCGTTGGCGGTTTTGCTGCAGGCCTGCGCCTGACGGCTGATTTATACAGGATCTGCGCAGAGGAGTGATTGCAAACATCGAAGTGGTATGATACAATAAAATGAATATTTGCGAGTGCAGGAGATGGGTATGAAGATCATCATCATCGGCGACGGTAAAATTGGCAGCGTGCTGGCGGAGCAGCTGTCCCGGGAGAAGCATGAGGTCACCCTGATCGACCGTTCCGGCGATCCGCTGAGTCAGTCCAACAACGATCTGGACGTCATGGTGGTAGAGGGCGACGGCGCTTCCCACGAGGTGCAGAAGGAAGCCGGCGTGGAGCAGGCCGACATGGTCATTGCTTCCACCGGCGCGGACGAACTGAACCTGCTGTGCTGCCTGATTGCCAAAAAGCTGGGCGCCCGCCACACCATTGCCCGGGTGCGCAATCCCAAATACGTCGGAGAGCTGACCCTCATCAAGGACGACCTGGGTCTCAGTATGGCCATCAATCCGGAGGCCGAGTGCGCCGTGGAAATGGCCCGGGTGCTGCGGTTCCCGTCGGCCATTAAGATTGACACCTTTGCCAAGGGCCAGGTGGAGATTCTGAAGCTCAGCGTCACGGAGGATTCCCCGCTGAACGGCACCACCCTGATGGAATTGGGAAAATTCAAGGCCAAGGTTCTGATCTGCGCCGTGGAGCGCGGGGAACGGGAGGTCTTTATTCCCACCGGTGAATTCCGCCTGCAGGCAGGCGACCGGATCTCCATTGTGGCCAGCCCTGCACAGGCCCAGCGGTTCTTCCGGCAGATCGGCGTGGCCAAAAGCCGGGTGCGGCAGACCATGATTATCGGCGGCGGCCGCATTGGCTATTACCTGGCCCGGCAGCTGCTGGCAGCCGGTATGGATGTGAAAATCATTGAAGCCGATCTGGCCCAATGCGAGCTGCTCAGCCAGCTGCTGCCCGAGGCCACGGTGATCCACGGCGACGGCACCAACCAGAAGCTGCTGCTGGAGGAAGGTCTGGAGCATATGGACGCCGTCGTGGCCCTGACGGGCATCGACGAGGAGAATATCATCATCTCCCTCTACGCCCGCCGTACCACCAAGGCCAAGGTGATCACCAAGATCAACCGGGATTCCTACGAGGAGATCGTGGGCAACCTGGATCTGGGTTCTGTCTTCTATCCACGGCGGATCTGCGCCGATAACGTGGTGCGCTATGTGCGCGCCATGCAGGCCTCCAACGCCTACGCCAGCATGGAAACCCTGTGCAAGCTGGCCAGCGGCAAGGCGGAGGCTTTGGAGTTCCGGGTCACCAAGGGCGCGTCCTACTGCGGCGTCCCCCTGCAGGAGCTTTCCCTCCGGGACAACCTGCTCATCGGCTGTATCTCCCGGAATGGGCAGCTGATTACCCCCCGGGGCGGCGACACCATCGAGGTGGGCGACAGCGTCATTGTGGTCACCACCCACAGCGGCATCGCCTCCCTGGACGACGTGTTTGCCGGGAAAAAGCAGCCTGTGGCATAGGAGGAACGTATGAATTACCGTATGATCGCCTATCTGACAGGCGTGATTATCCTGATTGAAGCGGCCTTTATGCTGCTGCCCCTGCTGGTGGCGCTGCTCTATGGCGAGACGTCCGGCGTCTGGTTTCTGGTGACGCTGGCAGCGGCGGCCCTGCTGGGCTTTGTATTGACCCGCCTGCGGCCCGTCAAGCGCACCATGTACGCCCGGGAGGGCTTCGTGGTCACGGCCCTGGCCTGGATCGTCATCTCCCTCATCGGCGCCGCGCCCTTTGTCCTGTCCGGTCAGATTTCCAGCTATCTGGACGCCGTGTTTGAGACGGTCTCCGGCTTCACCACCACCGGCGCCAGCATCCTGCCCAACGTGGAGGCTCTGGATCAGTGCATGCTGTTCTGGCGCAGCTTCACCCACTGGCTGGGCGGCATGGGCATCCTGGTTTTTATGCTGGCTCTGGTGAACCTGGCTGGCGGTGAGGCAAACCACCTGCTCCGGGCAGAGAGCCCCGGCCCGTCGGTATCCAAAATGGTGCCCAATATGCGCAAGTCCTCCGCCATTCTCTATACCATCTATATGGTCATGACCCTGGTGGAGACTTTGCTGCTGGTGCTGGGCGGCATGCCCCTGTTTGACAGCCTCTGCCATGCCTTCGGCACCGCCGGTACCGGCGGCTTCGGCGTCAAGGCGGCCTCCATCGGCTACTATGACAGCTACTATCTCCAGGGCGTCATTGCCGTGTTCATGGTGCTCTTCGGCATCAACTTCAACGTCTATTTCTTCCTGCTGATGCGGAAGTTCTCCACGGCCCTGCGCAACACGGAGCTGCGGGCCTACCTGGCCATTGTGCTGGTCAGCACCGTGACCATTGCCCTGAACATCGCCGGCATGATGCCCAGCCTCTATGACGCCTTCCACCACGCCTTTTTTACGGTTTCGTCCATCATAACCACCACGGGCTTTGCCACGGTGGACTTTAACCAATGGCCGGAGCTGAGCCGCCTGCTGCTGGTGCTGCTGATGATCGTGGGCGCCTGCGCCGGATCCACCGGCGGCGGCGTGAAGGTCTCGCGCTTTGTGATTTTGACCAAGGCCACGGCCCATGAGATCCGCCGCCTGCTGCATCCCAGAAGCGTCAAGGTTCTGACCATGGACGGGAAGTCCATCGGCCGGGAGACCATTCAGGGCGTGCAGGGCTATATGATGGTGTATTTCTTTGTCACCGTCATCTCCATGCTGCTGGTGTCCCTGGACAACTTTGACCTGACCACCACCATCACCGCCGTGGAGGCCACCCTCAACAACATCGGCCCCGGCCTGAATCTGGTGGGCCCCACGGAGAATTTTGCCCTGTTTTCCCCCATGTCCAAGATTGTCCTGACCATGGATATGCTCCTGGGCCGCCTGGAGCTGTTCCCCGTTCTGATTCTCCTGATGCCCTCCACCTGGAGGAAGCATTAAAAGGAAATATGCGCATCCATATTTCACCTGCACCCTCGTGCCCCCTTCCCAGGGGGCTGGACGCCCGCAGGGCGGCCTGGGGGTTGTATCGACGGGCAGTTTTACTGAAAAAGCGGTACAATTGCATGCATGCAGCAACCCCCAGTCACGGCTTCGCCGTGCCAGCCCCCTATAGAGGGGGCACGAGAGTGCGCTGAATATGTCCCATCATCTGCGTTATGGATGCATAAAGCAATCGAAAAGCCTGCCGAAGAGTTTTCACTCTGCGGCAGGCTTTTATGTGTTCAGTCCAGCTTTCCTGGCTTTCTGGGGATGTAGACGCCCTCCGGTCCGGTCTGGAACGCGCCGTGATCCACGGCCAGCTGGCCCCGGAGATACACCTGTTCCATGACGCCGGCGGTCTCCCAGCCCTCATAGGGGCAGTAGTCCACGTTGGCGGCCTGGTCGGCGGCAGTCAGCCGTCCCTTGGCGTTGGGATTCAGCACCACGATGTCCGCGTCGCTGCCGGGAGCCAGAACGCCCTTCCTGGGCCAGGCGCCGTAGAGCTTTGCGGGATTTTCCGACAGGAGTTGGCACATCCGGCCCGCGGAGATCCGGCCCTTGGCTACGCCCTCGGACCACAGGAGGATGCCCCGGCTCTCCACGGAGGGCAGTCCTCCGGGAATTTTGGCGAAATCACCGCGTCCGGCCTCCTTCTGGGCCAGGGTGAAGCTGCAGTGGTCTGTGGCGACGGTCTGTACCGTGCCGTCGGCCAGGGCCGCCCACAGGGCGTCCTGGTCTGCCGCCGTCCGAAGGGGCGGTGCGCAGACGTACCGGGCGGCGTCGGAGTAGTCCGGCTGGAAGTAGCGGCTCTCGTCCAGCAGCAGATAGTGGGGACAGGTCTCCACATAGACCCGCTGTCCCCGTTCCCGGGCGGCCCGAACCTCGGCCAGGGCTTCCCTGGTGGACAGGTGGACGATGACCACCGGCACATCCGCCACCTGGGCCATCCGCAGCAGGCTGGCCACAGCCTCGGCCTCCAAGACATTGGGGCGGGTGACAGGATGGCTGGCGGGACCGGTCTCCCCGGCGGCTTTCTTCTGGACGATGAGCGCGTCAATCACCCCGGCGTTCTCACAGTGAACCCCGGCGATGGCGCCGTACTTGCCCAGCTCCTGCAGGGCCGAGAACATATCCCGGTCGCCGATCATCATGGCCGGGTAGGTCATATACATCTTAAAAGAGGGAATGCCTGCCGCCAGCATGTCCGGGATTTCCGCCCGGATCTGCTCGTTCCAGTTGTCAATGGTCATATGGAAGCCATAGTCGCAGGCGGATTTGCCGTCGGCCTTCTCATGCCACAGCTTCAGGCCATAGGCCAGGGTTTCTCCCTTGTTGGGGCAGGCAAAATCGATGACCAGGGTGGTGCCGCCCCGGAGGGCTGCTCTGGTCCCTGTGGCAAAGTCATCGGCTGTGGTGGTATTGCAGACATCCAGGTCAAAATGGGTGTGGGCGTCGATGAAGCCGGGGAACAGCAGCTTCCCCGTCACATCCACCACCTGTGCCTCTGGGCAGGCCAGATCCTTCCCCAGCTGGACGACGGTCTCGCCGTCCACCAGCACATCCATGGCCGCAGCGCCGGAGCCGGAAACCACCCGGCCGCCCTTGAACAGCAATTTCATGAAGATCCTCCCCTTTGCGTTTTCTTATATTGTACCACAGCCCGGTGCGGAAGGGTAGAGGAAACCCGGGAAAAATCCATTGACAAACGGCGGGATTCTGCTACAATATTGCGGAAACGAGGCGAATAATCGATGGAATTGCAAAAGGAACGCTTGTTCAGCAACCGGGATTTGGTGCGGCTGCTGATTCCGCTGATGATCGAGCAGCTGCTGGCCGTAACCGTGGGTCTGGCGGACTCGCTGATGGTGGCCAGCGTGGGAGAGGCGGCGGTTTCCTCCGTCTCCCTGGTGGACACGGTGAACGTGCTGCTGGTCAACACGTTTTCGGCCCTGGCCACCGGCGGCGCCATTGTCACCGGTCAGCTGCTGGGCATGCGGGAGCCGGAACGGGCCCAACGGTCGGCAGAGCAGCTGCTGCTGTTTATGGCGGCCCTGTCTCTGGCTGTGACAGCCGCCATGTACTGCCTGCGGCACCTGATTATTTACGGACTCTTCGGCGCGGTGGAACCGGATGTTGCGGCCAATGCGGAGCTCTATTTTAACATTGTGGAGCTGTCCATCCCCTTCCTGGCGGTCTACAGCGCCGGCGCGGCCCTGTTCCGGGTCATGGGCAACAGCAAGGTCTCCATGCAGATCTCCTTTGTGATGAACCTGATCAACGTGGCGGGCAACGCCCTTCTGATTTTCGGCCTGCGGTGGAACGTGGCCGGTGTGGCGCTGCCGACGCTGATTTCCCGGATGTTCGCGGCGGTGGCGGTGATCTGGCTCCTGCGGGACCGGAGCCTGCCGGTGCATGTGTCCGCAGATTTCCGGCCGTCCTTTGACGGGCCGGTGATCCGCAGCATTGTCCGCACCGGCGTGCCCAACGGCATTGAGGGCAGTATGTTCCAGCTGGGCAAGATCCTGCTGCTCAGCGTGGCGTCCCAGTTCGGCACGGCCTCCATCACGGCCAACGCCATAGGGAATACCATCGGCTCCTTCCAGTGCCTGGCCGGCAATGCCATCGGCATGGCCCTGATTACCGTCGTCAGCCAGTGTGTGGGCCGGCAGGACTACGACGGCGTCCGGTACTACACCAAAAAGCTCCTGCTGGCCACCTATGCCGCCATGTTCCTGACCAATGTGGCCATTCTGGCGGCTGCGCCCGCCATTTTGTCCATCTACCACGTTTCGGCGGAAGCCAGCGATCTGGCGTTCAAGATCATCTGGATGCACGGCTCCATGAGCATCCTGTTCTGGCCCATGTCCTTTACCTTCCCCCAGACCCTCCGGGCAGCCGGGGATACGGCCTTTGCCATGGCGGCATCCAGCCTGTCCATGTGGCTGTTCCGCCTGATTCTGGGTACGCTGCTGGCTACCAAGGGCGGTTTCGGCGTGCTGGGAATCTGGATGGCCATGTTTGTGGACTGGTTCGTGCGAATCGCCTGCTTCGTCCTGCGTTACCGCAGCGGAAAGTGGAAAAAAATGGGCGTTGCGCGGATTTGACCGATAATCCCGCCTGGATGCTGGCGGGGTGTTTGTAAGATGGTTGATCCTCCCTGTGATGATTGGTCATAGGGAGGGTTTTCCATTTTGTACTGGCGCGGCAGCGCCCAAGGCTCCCCTGCGTAAGGGGAGCTGTCACGGCGCAAGCCGTGACTGAGGGGTCGTTGCTGGCACCGATTGCCTGCACACAACCCCTCCGGCCCTTCGGGCCACCTCCCCTTACACAGGGGAGGCTTTCGGTGCAGCCCTTGTTTGGGAGAAATTGCTGTTTTGCAGCAACCCCCAGGCCGCCCTGCGGGCGTCCAGCCCCCTGCAGAGGGGGCACAAGGGTGCGCTGTTCCTTTCAAATCATCCGCGCAGCGGATACCTTCATTGTCAATTGTCAATTATCAATTGTCAATTCATAGACAGATTCCAGCTGCCCTATGAACACCGCCCCTTTAAGAGCGATGACATAAGAAAACAAGCAACCGATACGAAAAGTAACGAAAAAGTCGCGCCTGATTCTTGAAAAACTACGGATATTCGTATATAATATATTCTATTAGGTTA
>JAEDJR010000128.1 GCA_016296235.1 Oscillospiraceae bacterium | reverse complement strand
ACGCCCGGGATCTGGGCAACCGCCGCGGCGATATGTACGAGATCGGCCTGTGGGCAGATTCCATCGTGGAGAGCGGCAACGACATCATGTATGCCATCAACATTCCCCAGGAGTCCGTCACCATTCCCGAGACCATGGACGCCATCCGTGCCGCGACCAAGATGCAGCTGACCCGCGAGGAAGGCACCGCCATGACAAACAAATATCTGGGCATCGGCAAGTTCAAGAAATAATTCTGCTGATGGAGTTTCCTTCAGCCAAGGTGGGCCAATCGCCCGCCTTGGCTGATTGATTAGGAGGAATTGCAATGCGCTTTGGCATTTGTACATTGGATGAATTTGACGTTGCGGGCAAGACCGTGCTGTGCCGGGTGGACATGAACCAGCCGGTTGACCGGGAACAAGGAACCCTGAAAAGCACCGCCCGCATCGAAGCCTGCGTTCCGACCATCCGGGAGCTTTCGGACAAGGGCGCGAAGGTTGTTCTGATGGCCCACCAGGGCAGCGATATTGAATACAAGAATTATTACTGCACCCAGCCCCACGCCAGGGTGCTGGAAACGCTCCTGGACAGGCCGGTGCAGTGGATTGACGACGTCTGCGGCCCGGCTGCCCGGCAGACAATCCGCGAGCTGAAAGACGGCGAGATTCTGCTGCTGGATAATGTCCGCTATGTGGCCGAGGAGCAGACGCTGTTTGAAATGAAGCTGCGGCTGACTCACGAACAGCAGGCCAAGACCCTGCTGGTGGAGAAGCTGGCGCCCCTGGCGGATCTGTACGTCTGCGACGCCTTTGCCGCCGCCCACCGGGATCAGCCCAGCCTTTGCGGCTTTGAACAGGTGCTGCCGTCGGCCATGGGGCGGCTGTTCGAAACCGAATACTGCGTCATTTCCGAGCTGATGGAAGCTCCGGAGAAGCCCTGCGTGTTTGTCCTGGGCGGCTCCAAAATCTCCGACGCTTTTATGATGATGGAGACGGTGCTCGGCAGCGGCGTGGCGGATACGGTGCTCACCGGCGGCCTTGTGGGAAACATTCTCCTTGCGGCCAAGGGCGAAGCCATCGGCAAGGGGAGCCTGGACTTCATCTACAAAAGCAATTACGGCGAGTACATCGAAAAGGCAAAGGCCATTTACGCGGCCTACGCCGGGCGGATCATGCTGCCCACGGATCTGGCCTATGTGGAGGACGGAGTGCGCCGCGAATGCATGATCGGCGATGTGCCGGAGGCAATTTGCGCCCTGGACATCGGAAGCCGGACCGCCAAGCAGTATGAAACCGAGATTCGGAACGCCAGAACCGTGTTCGTCAACGGCCCCATGGGCGTCTTTGAAAAGGCCGAAACAGAGCTTGGCACAAAGACCGTCTTCGAAGCCCTGGCAGCCACCAACGGCTACACGGTGGTGGGCGGCGGCGACAGCGTCACGGCGGCCGCCAAATACAAGGTGAAAGACAAGCTGGGCTATGTCTGCACCGGCGGCGGCGCACTGATCCGCTTCTTGACCGGGGAGGAGCTGCCGGTGGTCAAGGCTCTGCGTTTCGCGGCGAAACAATTCGGGCATAAAGGAGAATGAATTATGACACCAAACGAAAAACTGGAACTGCAGAAATTTGCGGCGCAGATCCGCATCGGCACGGTTGAATGCATCAAGTCCCGGGGCTTCGGCCATATCGGCGGCTCCCTCTCCGTGGCAGATACCCTGGCGGTGCTGTACGGCAGCATGATGCGGGTGGATCCCAGGAACCCCGCCATGCCGGACCGGGATAAGCTGGTCTGCTCCAAGGGCCACGCCGGTCCCGCCGTCTATGCGGCCCTGGCGCTGAAGGGCTTTTTCCCCTATGAGCAGCTGATGACCCTGAACCGGCCGGGCACAAAGCTTCCCTCCCACTGCGACCGGAAGCTGACCCCTGGCGTGGATATGACCACCGGCTCCCTGGGCCAGGGCACCTCTCTGGCCGTGGGCATGGCCATGGGCGACCGCCTGCAGGGCCGCAGCTGCAGAACCTATCTGATCGTCGGCGACGGGGAGCAGGATGAGGGCCAGGTCTGGGAGGCCGCCATGTTCACGGCCGCCCAGAAGCTGACCAATCTGGTGTGGCTGATCGACTGGAACAAGAAGCAGCTGGACGGCTACGTCAAGGACGTGCTGGATCCGATGGATCTGGAAGAGAAATTCCGCGCCTTCGGCTTTGACGCGTGCACCGTGGACGGCAACGATGTGGAGGCGGTGCACGCCGCCCTGGCCAGAGAGCCGGAGGGAAAGCCCCTGGCAATCGTGCTGGATACGGTCAAGGGCAAGGGCGTTGCCGAGGTCGAACAGACCATGGGCAATCACTCCATGAATGTGGGCGCAGAGGTGTTCGACCGCTGGCTGGACAGCCTGCGGCGGGATCTGGCTGCCCTGGAAGAGAAAGGACGGGCTGCACAATGAAGATCGTGTACACAGGTGAGAAAGACAAGCGCCAGTTCAAATCGGTGATTGGCGAAACCATGCAGGCGATTATGGCCCAGGATCCCAAGGCTGTGTGGCTGGACGCGGATCTCATGGGCTGCAGCGGCACCAACGGCCAGTTCGGAAAGAATCCGCGGTATCTGAACTGCGGCATCGCGGAAGCGAACATGATCGGCATTGGCTGCGGCATGAGCGCCGTGGGCATGAAGCCCTATGCCCATACCTTCGGCCCCTTTGCCTCCCGCCGGTGCTACGACCAGGTATTCCTCTCCGGCGGCTATGCCGGCAACAGCATCACGGTCATCGGCACGGATCCCGGCGTCACGGCCGCGTTCAACGGCGGTACCCATATGCCCTTTGAGGACATGGCCCTGTACCGCGCCCTGCCCGGCGCAACCATTGTGGATGTCACGGATGTGCCCATGCTGCAGAATATCCTCTGGCAGGCGAAGGATCTGCCCGGCGTCAAGTATATCCGCGTTCCCAGAAAGGAATCCCGCCAGGTCTATGCCGACGGCAGCGAATTCACCGTGGGCAAGGGCTGCGTGGTGAAGGAGGGCACCGACGCCGTGATCGTGGCCTGCGGCATCATGGTTCATGAGGCCCTGCAGGCAGCACAGAAGCTGGAGCAGGAAGGCATTCATGCCGCCGTCATCGATCCCATAACGGTCAAGCCCCTGGATGCGGAGCTCATCCGCACCTGGGCGGAAAAGACCGGCGTTGTGATTACAGCTGAGAACCATAATAAAATCGGCGGCCTCACCAGCGCCGTGCAGGACGCCATCTGCGGCATGGCGTGCAAATTCGGCTATGTGGCGGTGGAGGACGAGTTCGGCGAGGTCGGCCCCCAGGACTACCTGCAGAGCCGGTTCGGCCTGACTGCGGAGCACATTGTTGAGGTGGTCAAGGCCACCCTCTGACCGGCAAACCCGGAAAATCCGTTGCAAGTCCGCCGTTCTTTTGATATACTGATTTCAGACTATTACGCGCCGGGAACGCATGCCCGGCGCCGAAGGAGGAACGGACATGCTTGACGCAGTTGCAATGGGCGAGCTGCTCATCGACTTTACCTGCGCCGGCGCCGACGCAGACGGATATCCCACCATGGTGGCTCATCCCGGCGGCGCTCCGGCCAATTTCCTGGCGGCGATGACGAAATTCGGCGCAAAAACCGCCATGCTGGGCAAGGTGGGAACGGATACCTTTGGAAAACTCCTGACATCGACGCTCCGGAAGGCCGGAATTGAGACGGAAGGTCTGGTGGCCGACGAGGATGTATTCACGACCCTGGCCTTTGTGACCCTGGATGAGACGGGAAACCGGGAGTTTTCCTTTGCCCGCAAGCCCGGGGCGGACACCTGCATTGCCCCCGGCGAGCTGAAGCTGGAGCTGATCCAGCAGACGAGGGTGTTCCACTTCGGCACCCTGTCCCTGACCGATGAGCCGGCCCGCAGCGCCACCCACCGGGCTGTGAAATGCGCCAAGTCCGGCGGGAAGCTGGTCACCTTTGACCCCAATCTCCGCAAACCCCTGTGGAAGGATCTGGAGACGGCCCGGGAGCAGATTCTCTGGGGCCTGGCCCAGGCGGATGTGGTCAAGATCAGCGAGGAAGAGGTGGAATTCCTGTGGGGCCTGGATGTGGAGGCCGGCGCGGCCTACATTCTGGAGCACTTCGGCGTGAAGCTGGTGTTTGTCACCTGCGGCCCCGACGGCTGCTTCTTCCGGAATGCCAGGGCCCAGGGCCATGTGCCCGGCCTGTCCGGCATCCGGGTGGTGGACACCACCGGCGCCGGGGATATCTTCGGCGGCAGCGCAGTCTGGAAGCTGCTGCAGACCGGAAAGGCGCCCGAGGATCTGGACGAAGCGGAGCTGCGGGACATCACTTCCTTTGCCTGCGCCAGCGCAGGCCTGTCCACCACACGGCCCGGCGGCATTTCCAGCGTTCCGTCCTATGAGGACGTGCGGAAGCAATTGGAGGGGTCAGGATGTATTCTCTGAAGAACGACTTCCTGACGGTGACCGTCGCCGGACGGGGTGCGGAGCTGCAGTCCATTCTGGGCGCCGACGGCACCGAGTACCTCTGGCAGGGCAACCCGGTCTATTGGGCGGACCGCGCGCTGAATATTTTCCCCTATGTGGCCCGGCTGACCGGGGGAACCTACTCCATGGACGGCCGGCAGTACGCCATGAGCATACACGGCTTTGCGGCAGGCTCCGAGTTTGCGCCTTGCCTGGACACCGGCACGGAGCTGGTTCTGGAGCTGTCGGATACGCCGGAAACCTACGGGCAGTATCCCCGGCATTTCCGCTTCCGGATCCGGTATGTCCTGGAGGGCCGCACCCTGCAGATCACCTACCGGGTGGAAAACCGGGACGAACGAACCATGTACTTTGGTCTGGGCGGCCACCCCGGGTTCTGCGTGCCGCTGGAAAACGGCCTGCGGTTCGAGGACTATCGCCTGCGCTTTGACCGCCCCTGCCGGCCCCAACGTGTGGAATTCACGCCGGACTGCTTCCGTACCGGCGGCTGCACCGCGTATCCGCTGCAGGACGGACAGGTGCTGCCCCTGCGCCACGAGCTCTTCGATGACGACGCCATTGTCCTGCAGGAGATGGCGCACCAGGTCACCCTGGAGGCGGAGAACGGCAGCCACAGCGTCACGGTTTCCTATCCCGATATGCCCTATCTGGGAATCTGGCACCGGCCAAGAACAGACGCTCCGTACGTCTGCCTGGAGCCCTGGTGCTCCCTGCCGTCCAAGGCCGGAATACATACGGTTTTTGAGGAGCAGGAAGATCTTCTCCGCCTGGAGCCGGGGAAGACCTATGAGAATACCTGGGAGATTACCATTCGATGAAAACACCGGCGTGGCAGCAGAGAACCTGCTTCCACGCCGGTGTTGTTTTGATACGATATCTTGATACAATCGGGATTTGCACCGCACCCCTCGTGCCCCCTCTCCAGGGGGCTGGACGCCCGCAGGGCGGCCTGGGGGTTGCTGCAAATCAGCAATTGCATCGTTCGTTTGGTAAAATTGCTTGTCGGTACAACCCCCAGTCAGCTTCGCTGACAGCCCCCTATAGAGGGGGCACGAGAATGAATCAATCTGCAATGACGGCGGCCATTTCCTCAGCGGAAATACGGTAGACCGCGCCGTCGATGCCGTGGGTACGGAGGGCCTCCAGAACGGAAGCCC
>JAEDJR010000127.1 GCA_016296235.1 Oscillospiraceae bacterium | reverse complement strand
ATACAACCCCCAGTCAGCTTCGCTGACAGCCCCCTATGGAGGGGGCACGAGGGGGTGCGTAACAAACCCTAATTTGTCTCATTTTTGCCCTTGAGCAATCCCGTCATTGATACGCGGAACGCCCGGACAGCTTTCGTCCGGGCGTTCCTCTTTTTACAATTGCTTCATGGCCGCGTCGTAAAGGGCGTTTTTGGCGAAGCCGGTTTCCTTGGACACCAGCTTGACGGCGTCCTTGCGGCTAAGGCCCTGGGCCAGCTTTTCCGCCACCAGGGCCAGGGCGTCCTCCAGGGTCAGCTCCGTGACAGGCGGCGGTGCGGCGCCCTCCAGAACCAGGACGTATTCCCCCCGGGGATCCTGCTCCCGGTAGTAGTCCACGGCGCCCTGCAGCGTGGTGCGGATGACCTCCTCGTGGAGCTTGGTCAGCTCCCGGCACAGGCTGATGCGCCGCTCCGGCCCGAAGGCGGCCAGCAGGTCGTTGAGGGTGTTGGTCAGCTTGTGGGGCGCTTCATAAAAGACCATGGTCCGCTGCTCCGCCGCCAGAGACTGCAGATGCTCCTGGCGGCTTTTTTTATTGGTGGACAGGAACCCCTCAAAGGTGAACCGCCCTGTGGGCAGGCCGGACATGCTCAGAGCCGTGATGACGGCGCAGGGGCCGGGAATGGCCGAGACCGTCACGCCGTTCTGGGCGCACAGGGCCACCAGATCCTCGCCGGGATCGGAGATGGCGGGGGAGCCGGCGTCGGAGACCAGGGCGCAGGTCTCCCCGGCCAGGAGCCGCTCCAGAATCCGCTGGCCGCTCTCTGCGCGGTTGTGCTCATAATAGCTGACCAGGGGCTTTTTGATGTTCAGATGATTCAGCAGCTTCAGGCTGACCCGGGTGTCCTCCGCGGCAATGAAGTCCGCGGCCTCCAGGGTCTCCCGGCAGCGCTGGGAGATGTCGCCCAGATTGCCGATGGGTGTGGGAACCAGATATAACATGCCTGCCATGGCGGTGCTCCTTTATGCTCTGTGATAGATGGTTTTGTAATCCGGCGTTTCTTCTCCGTCTTCCGTGAATAAAACCAGATCCGGCTCGTACTGCAGCCCCGGCTTGCCGCCCTTCCGCGCTTCCAGCAGCACCAGGCTCACGGGACTCCGGGGCCGGTGGCGGACGAAGCGGATTCGCTTTGGCTCCAGGTTTTGGCTGCGCAGCTCCCAAACCAGGTCGGCCAGCCGTTCCGGCCGGTGCACCAGGACAAAGCTGCCGCCGTATTTCAGCAGCCACGCCGCCGCCTGGGTCAGCTGGGCCAGGGTGCAGGTCTGCTCGCTGCGGGCGGCGGCCCGGGGGCCGCCGGGGCCACTGCCCACGGGGAAGTAGGGCGGGTTGGAAATAACGCCATCCATGGAGCCGGCGGGAAGCAGGGAACGGATCTCCCGGAGATCTCCCTCCAGAACGGTGCAGTTCAGGCCGCTGCGGGCGGCGTTTTCCTGGGCCAGCCGGGCGGCCTCCGGCTGCAGCTCCACGCCGGTGACCTGCAGGGTGGGATCCGACGCCAGGAGCATCAGCGCGATGGCGCCGCTGCCGCAGCCCAAATCGGCCACGGCCGCCCCATGGGAGAACCGGGCGAAAGCGGCGCAGGCCACGCTGTCGGTGCCAAGGCGGAACTGATCCTCCGGCTGCAGGAGGGTTACGCCGTTCCAAAGAGTTTCCTGGTACATATTGCCTCCTATGAAAAAAACCTGTGCAGCTGCACAGGCTTTTTTCTGTGTACGACGAATTAGCCTTCGACGATTGCTTCGTTGGGGCATTCGCCGGCGCAGGTGCCGCATTCGACGCAAGCATCAGCGTCGATAACGTACTTGCCGTCGCCCTCGGAGATCGCGCCCAGGGGGCAAGCGTCGGCGCAGGTGCCGCAGCAGACGCAAGCATCGGTGATCACATATGCCATTGAGAAACACCTCCATAATAGTTTCGCTTTCATTCTATCATGTTTTACAAAAAAAGCAAATGAAATTATTGCAATTCCGGTTTTATCTTCTGGGCAGTATAAATTTTCCCGCTGCGGGCAGAATTTTCCTGCGAGAAATCTGCAAAGGAGGCGGTGGCGTTGGGAAAATAGCGATGCATTTGGAGACGGAGCGCACCGTGACCCAGGCCAGAACAGAGGCGGTGCGGCTGGGACACGGGCAGGTGGGCAGCGAGCATCTGCTGCTGGCGCTGCTGGTGCGCCGCAGCTCCGACGCCGCCTGGCTGTTGGAGCAGTACGGCTGGAATGCGGAAGGCGTCCGGGCCATGCTGGAACGGGGAACGCCCGGCCTGCCGCTGCCCCAGGGCCTGTCCGCCGGTGCAAGGCGGATTCTGCTGGCTGCCGGGGAGGCTGCCGCGGGGCTGGGGTCTGCGCTGATTCTGCCGGAGCACCTGCTGCTGGCGCTGCTGCGCGCAACGGATTCTGCGGCAGCCCGGCTGCTGGAGCAGGGCGGAACCTGCCTGGACTGCCTGTTTACGGATTTATATCTGATACTGGACGGCGCCCTGCGCCGCCCACAGGAAAGGGGAAGCGTTATGCGGCTGCTGGAGCAGTTCTGCGAGGATATGGTGGAGCGGGCCGCCGCCATGGATCCGGTCATCGGCCGGGAGGAAGAGATTGAGACGGTCATGGGCATTCTCAGCCGGAAGCAAAAGAACAATCCGGCCCTGATTGGCGAGCCGGGGGTGGGCAAGACGGCCATTGTGGAGGGCCTGGCCCAGCGGATGGCCGCCGGACAGGTGCCGGAGCAGCTCCAGAGCAAGCGGCTGCTGTCTTTGAACCTGGCCAGCGTTCTGGCGGGCACCAAGTATCGGGGAGAGTTTGAGGAGCGGGTGCGGGACATTTTGTCGGAAATCCGCCGCTGCGGCAATGTGATTTTGTTTGTGGATGAGATGCACACCCTGGTGGGCGCGGGCTCGGCAGAGGGCGCCATCGATGCGGCGAACCTGCTGAAACCGGCCCTGGGCCGGGGGGAGATCCAGATGATCGGCGCCACCACCCTGGAGGAATACCGGAAGTATATTGAGAAGGACGCCGCTCTGGAGCGGCGGTTCCGCCCGGTGACGGTCCGGGAACCCTCCCGGGCGGACACCCTGGCCATGCTGGAGGGCCTGCGGCCCGGCCTGGAAAAGCACCATCACATCCGCATCACCCAGGAGGCCATGGAGGCCGCCGTGGAGCTCAGCTGCCGCTATCTTACGGACCATTTTTTGCCGGACAAGGCCGTGGATTTGCTGGATGAGGCGGCAGCCCGGGCCAGAAACCGCCGCCGGGGCGACCGCTCCGGCGAAGAAACCCGGCGGCAGCTGAACCAGGAGCTGTCCCAGGCTGTCCGGGAAAATAGGTTCGAACAGGCGGCTGCCCTGCGGGACCGGCTGCAGCAGCTGGTGCGGCAGCAACGGGGCCTGTTTGGCCGGACGGCTCTGGACCGGGAGGACATCGCGGCCGCCGTCTCTCAGCGGACGGGAATTCCCCTGGGCCGGGTGACCCAGTCGGACCGGGAGCGGCTGCTGCACCTGTCGGAGGAACTGCAGAAGCAGGTGCTGGGGCAGAGCGAGGCGGCGGAGGCCGTGGCGGCCGCCGTCTGCCGGGGCCGTCTGGGACTGGCCGACGGTGCGCGGCCGGTGGCGTCCCTGCTGTTTCTGGGGCCTACGGGAGTGGGCAAGACCGCCCTCTGCAAGGCCCTGGCGGACTGCGTCTATGGCAGCCGGGACGCGATGGTGCGGCTGGATATGTCGGAATATATGGAGCAGCACGCCGTCTCCCGGCTCCTGGGCGCGCCGCCCGGCTATGTGGGTCATGGCGAAGGCGGCGAGCTGACGGAGAAGGTCCGCCGCCGGCCCTACTGCGTGGTACTGCTGGATGAGCTGGAAAAGGCCCACCGGGATGTGACGGGCATTCTGCTCCAGGTGCTGGAGGATGGAGTCCTGACAGACTCCATGGGCCGCCATGTGGACTTCCGCAACACCATCATCGTCATGACCTCCAACCTGGGCAGCGGCCGCACAGGTCTGGACCAGGTGGGCTTTCTGGGCAAGGGAGAAGGGGATCCGGCGCGAAAGGCTCTGCAGGAGTATTTCAGCCCGGAATTCCTGGGCCGTCTGGACTGCATCGCCACCTTCCGGCCCCTGTCTGCCGCCACCCTTCAGGCCATTGCGGAAAAGGAGCTGGCCCAGACTGTGGAGCGGGCGGCCCGGGCGGGCGCCAAGCTGCAGACCGACGCCGCCACAGCGGGCTTTTTGGCAGGGCAGTGCGTCAAAAGCCCCGGCGGCGCCCGGGATCTGCGCAGAGCCATCCGCCGGGAGATCGAAACGCCGGTAGCCCAGCGCCTGCTGACCGCGGCCGGCGGCCTTTGCCTCAGAACCGCCGTGGAGCAGGGGAAGCTGGTTTTGGTGGAGAATTGACCGCTCAGCCAGCGGTTCCCGGATGGCCGCCGCAGACCGCAAGACGGGTGCGGCGGCCAATGTGCGGCCGCTATTCTGAAACATACGTTCTAAAATTGAGAATTTGAACTGTTTTGGCCGCAAATTCTGGGGTTCTTAACTGGAAAAATCCTGGCTAAGGGATTGCAATTTCCTTGAAAATCGAGTATAGTATAGCCAAGTGGAGCAAAATGGTGTAAATAAGATGAAAATGGAGCGAGGTGAGGCCCGATGGTCGGAAAATACAGACATACCGTTGACCCCAAGGGCCGCTTGTTCGTTCCGGCCAAGCTCCGCGACGAGCTGGGCGACGCGTTTTATGTGACCCTGGGCCTGGATCACTGCCTCAGCGTCTACACCGAGGCAGGCTGGCAGGCCATTGTGGAGAAATACAACGCCCTGCCCATTTCCCAGGCCCGGAAGATGCGGTTCCTCTTTGCCAACGCCGCCAAGTGCGAGCCGGACAAGCAGGGCCGCTTCCTGATCCCCACGGAGCTGCGGGACTACGCCGGACTGAAGCAGGAGGTCACCTTCATCGGCCAGGCCGGCCACGCGGAAATCTGGGACAGCGAGGCCTACGACGCTCTGGAGGCCGAAACGCTGACGCCGGAGTCTCTGGCTGCGGTCATGGAGGAGCTGGACTTCTGATGGAATTTGTACATCAATCCGTGCTGCTGCACGAATGCATCGAGGCCCTGGATATCAAGCCCGACGGGATTTACCTGGATGGCACCCTGGGCGGCGCCGGCCACTCCCTGGAGATCGCCAAGAGCCTGACCACCGGCCGCCTGATCGGCGTGGACCGGGATACGGTGGCGCTGGAAGCTGCCAACCGCCGTCTGGCGCCCTGTCTCGACCGGGTGACCCTGGTGCATGACAATTTCGCCAATCTGGCGGCCATTCTGGACACGCTTGGATTGGAAAAGATCGACGGCATGCTCTTTGATCTGGGCGTATCGTCCCCCCAGCTGGATGACGGCAGCCGCGGCTTTTCCTATATGGCCGACGCGCCGCTGGACATGCGCATGAACCGGGACGACCGGCTGACGGCCTTTGACGTGGTCAATACCTGGCCCCGGGAGGAGCTGCGCCGGATTCTGTTCGAATACGGAGAGGAGCGCTACGCGCCGCTCATTGCCGCCGCCATCGAAAGAAAACGGGCGGAAAAGCCCATCGAAACGACCCTGGAGCTGGTGGATCTCATCCGCGGCGCCATGCCGGCCCAGGCCCTGCGGGAAAAGCAGCACCCGGCCAAGCGCAGCTTCCAGGCCATCCGCATCG
>JAEDJR010000126.1 GCA_016296235.1 Oscillospiraceae bacterium | reverse complement strand
CGCGCCCTACAGGCGCTGTTTCTCGGCAATGACAGCGCAAGCCTGTCGCAAAAACGAAAAAAGACCCATTGCAGCCAGGCTGCAATGGGTCTTTGCTTTGAAATCAGTCAGCCACGTAGGGCAGCAGGGCGATGTGCCGGGCGCGCTTGATGGCGACGGTCAGCTGACGCTGATGGGCGGCGCAGGTACCGGTGGTACGGCGGGGCAGGATCTTGCCGCGCTCGGACAGGTAACGACGCAGCTTGGCAGTGTCCTTATAGTCGATGTGCTCGACCTTGTCCACGCAGAAGCTGCATACCTTCTTGCGCTTACGGGGACGCATTCTATCGTTAGCCATTGAGGTCTCCTCCTATCTGAAGTGATCGTAGAAAAATTCTGGTTGCAGGGCGTCAGAAGGGCAGCTCGGAATCGTCGTCCTCCAGCATGGCGAAGTCGGACGGGGGTGCGGAGGGCGCCGCAGGAGCGGGAGCCTGTCCGTAGGACGGAGCGCCATAGCCCTGACCGCCGTAGCCGCCGCCGTAAGCGGGCTGCTGGTAGCTGGGCTGACCGTAGCTCTGGTCGAAGCCGCCGGGGGCGCTGTCGCGCTTGCTGTCGCCGAAGTAGACGTTGTCCGCCACGACCTCGGCGGAACGGCGCTTGTTGCCGTCCTTGTCATTCCAATTGCGGATCTGCAGTCTGCCGGACACCACCGCCATGCGGCCCTTGGCGAAATACTTGGAGACAAACTCCGCCGTGCTGCGCCAGGTGACGATGTCGATGAAATCCGTTTCCTTTTCGCCGGTATCCCGGTTGCCGCCGAAATCGCGGTCCACGGCCAGCGTAAAGGTGGTGACGGGAATTCCGCTGCCGGTACGCCGAAGCTCCGGATCGCGGGTGAGACGGCCCATGAGAACGATATGGTTCAGCATGAACGAAGCCTCCTTACTCTTCCACGTCGGTGATCAGAGAGCGCATGACGCCTTCGGTGATCTTGAACACACGGTCCAGTTCCGCGGGGAACTCGGGCTTGGCATCCATGGTCATCAGGACGTAGTAACCCTCCATCAGGTCGTTGATGGGGTAGGCCAGGCGGCGCTTGCCCCACTCGTCGATGCTGGTCAGCGTACCATTTGCTTCAACGAGAGCTTTGAATTTTTCCACGAGCGCTGCGATACCCTCTTCACCCAGAGCGGGATCGACGATATACAGAACCTCATACTTGCCGGAAATCTTTGCCATTTCGTTGCACCTCCTTTTGGACGTATGGCCACCGGTCGCGCCGGTGGCAAGGATTGGACGCCTGCTGCGCAGGCTAAATTATTATAGGGAAAACAGAGGAAAAAGTCAAGAAATATTTTGCGTTTTCCGGCTTTTTTCAGGGAGAGACGGGCAGAACCGTCACAGGATCCCCGGGGCGGACGACGCCCTCCTCCAGGACCACGGCGAATATCCCCTCCCGGGGCATGACGCAGTCGCCCACCTGCCGCCGGATGGCACAGTGGGCATGGCACTCCTTGCCGATCTGGGTGACCTCCAGGAGAACGCCGCCGATCCGGAGCCGCGTCCCCACGGGGAGGGTATAGAGGGTCAGGCCCTCGGTCAGAATATTCTCCGCAAAGGCGCCTACGGGGATATCCGAAAGCACGGCCCGCAAGGGCTCCACGCTCTCCGTTCCCAGCAGACTGACCTGCCGGTGCCAGTTCCCGGCGTGGGCGTCTCCGACGATGCCGTGGCCGGGCTTCAGATGAATCTCCGGTACCTCGTGCTTGGGCGTTCCTTTTTCCTCGCTGATGCAAACCGCAATGACCGTTGCCATGGCAGCGCCTTATGTCTGATGATGCGGATTTCCGGCAGGCCGGCTGCCGGATGGTTCTACCATAGCAGCAAATTCCTATAAAGTCAATCGGTTATTTGTGAGGAAGCCAGACGAGCCTCCATGGCTTGGACGCACCGCTCCCGGAGAAGGTTGGCTGCGGCCCGGGGCGGCAGGGTGGGATCGGGCTCCATGGCGGGGAGAATGTGCAGGTGCAGGCAGGGCTTTTTCTTGTACAGCCGGAACAGGCCCGTTGGCGGCTCCTGGGTGATGACCATGGGCACCACCGGCGCGCCGTAGTCCGCCGCCAGACGGAAGGCGCCGCCCTTGCACTTGCGCAGCTTCGGAGCATAGGGAATCAGAACGCCCTCCGGATAGATCTGCACCAGGACGCCGTCGTCCATGGCGGCCCCCATGGCTTCAAAGAGCCGGGCGATCTGATGGGGGGAGCGGCTCAGGGGCACGGCCCCCAGCCAGCGGATCAGATGGCGCACCAGGGGAATGCGGAAGTTGGTGTCCAGGGTGACATAGTGGATCCGCCTGGGAAACACGGCCAGGTCGATCATGGTGCAGTCCATGGGGTGGACATGGTTGCACACCGTCACGGCGCCCCGGCCCCGCAGGGCCTTCAAATTCTCCCGGCCGTCGATTTTCATGCCCAGGGTCACATAGTTGTAGACCGACAGCAGCACAAAAACCACGATCCGCAGCAGTCCTGTGCCCAGACGGCAGAAAAAGCCCTGCCGCCGGTAGTCGTAATCCTCATCCACGGAGAAGGAGAGCGGCTCCCACATGTGCAGAACGTGCTCGTCCTCCTGGGACGGCGTCAGAACCGGTTCACGCTCCATGGGCGTACTCCTTCTGCTCGGCCATGGCCTGGCGGAACATCTCCTCGGCCCGGCGGACGCAGGAGTCCAGGTTGTACTGCTCTGCCGACGCCGCGTAGCGGTGCTCCATCTCCGCCTTTTCCTGGGGATGCTCGATCCAGTAGTCAATCTTCCGGGCCAGATCGGCGCTGTCTCCGGCGGCAAACAGGCTCCGGTCGTCCAGGGCAAACTGGGGTGTGGCGGATTTGGGGCTGTTGGCGATGACGGGAACCAGACCGCCGGCAAAGGCCTCCATGCAGGACATGGCCTCGATTTCCATGTCGGCCGCGTGGACGTACAGGTCGCTCATGGCGATCATCTGCAGCAGCTCCGGCTTGGGGAAAAACTGAATTTTCAGATCGATGCCCCGCTGGGCGGCCCGGTTGGCGATAAAGGCTTTCCGCGGGCCGTTGCCGGCCAGAACCAGCCGGATCCGGTCGCGGTATTTCGACTGGGCCACCGCGTCCACCAGCACGTCCTGGCGCTTCTCGATGGAGAGCCGGCCCACCATCAGGATCACATATTTGTCCGCAAACTCCGGGGTTTTCGGCAGCTTCCGGTAGCGGAAATCGGGATCGATGCCGTTGGAGATTACATGGAGCTGTGCGGTATAGCCATGGCGCCGCAGCTCCCCGGCGATGAAGTTGCTGGGGCAGTGGATGTGGCCGCAGTAGCGGAACACATAGTGGCGGAACCAGTTGTAGACGCAGTCGTTGACCCAATCCACCTTGCCCAGATGGATGGAGGAGGTGACGTTTTCCGGCTGGACGTGGAAGGCGGCGGTGTAGGGGACGCCGTATTTCCGGGCCAGGAGAATTCCGGCGTGGGACACGGCAAAGGGCGTCAGGAAATGGATCACATTGGCCCAGCGGACGGCTTCCTCCAGAACCCTGGCGTCCACCTTGGCGAACACCATGCCCTGAGAGGCAACCAGCTTGTCAAAAACGGGGATGTACTGCTTTTTCAGCAGGTAAGCCGTCTGGCCCGGCTCCACGTCCTCGGGCTTGCCGTAGCTGAGGATCCGAACCTCGTGGCCGTGGGCCCGGAGGACGGCGGCGAACCGCCGGGAGGAAATGGTCATGCCGTTGTTGGCGGCATAGAACTGGTCGGTGACCAGGAGAATCTTCATGGGAGCTTGTCCGGCGTCGGAGACTCCGGACGAAACGGAATGGTTCATAGGCAATCTTCCTCTCTGTTTTTTTGCTGCGCTTCTCGCAGAATTTCCCCGCCTTGCGGCGGGGAAACGGAAAAACTCTTGCAGGCAGCTGCATGGCGTGACCGGCTGCCGGACGGCGCTCCGGGGTCGTCGCGCCCTACAGTTCCGTGGATGGCACGAAAATGGGATTACCCCAGACGGTCCGCCGTTTCCACGGCGATTTTCAGGGCTTGCTCCCGGGTCATGGAGCTTTTGGGCGCGAAGGTGCCGTCGCCCATGCCGTCCACAATGGACTGGCCCGTGAAGAAGTAGACGTAGTTTCTGGCATAGTCAAAGATGGCGCTGTCGTCCAGGAAGGGCTCGCCGCCCTGGGGCAGCGTTTCTCCGCCCATGACGGCGCTGAACCGGGACAGCTCATAGACGCGGCCCAGCATGGTGACGGCCTGCTCCCGGGTCAGATTGCTGTCCGGCGCGAAGGTGCCGTCGCCCATGCCGTTGACCACGCCCAGGCTGTAGGCCCGCAGCACATCCGGGTCGGCGGTGTCCGAAAAGGGATTGGCGCCGGCATAGAGCGGAACCTCCTGATGCTTCAGGGCCTCGTAGAGCCGGACGGCCACGGCGGCGAATTCTGCACGGCTGATCTCCCGGGTCAGATCCTGATCGTCCAGGATCCCGGGGATCAGACCGGCTTCTCCGGCCCGCTGCATATAATCCCTGGCCCAGTCGGAGCACTGATCCCAGGGGCCGACGGCGTTCCGGGCGGCTTCGTCCAGGCTGTCCTGCAGGATGGAAGCCTGACCGGCCAGCCAGTCGGAGTAGGCGTGGTCCCAGGTGTGCTCTTCGGCCCAGGCGTCCGTATCGGCCTTCAGGAAATAATCGTGGCCGCCCACGGCGTGGTCAATGCGGATGTCGGCCCAGAGATACCGGCCGTCCACGAGAATGTAATTCCAGGTGTGCTCCACGCTGGTGCCGTCCATGTTGATGAACTCGCCGTGGAACACCCGGCAGTCAAAGCCCAGATGGCCCAGCAGCACGGTCAGCAGAGAGGCAAAATGGGCGCAGTTGCCGGTGCGGGTGCGCATCATTTCATAGGCGTAGGAGGCGATGTACTGGCTGGAATCAAAATCCAGATAATCCGTCTCCGTCTGCAGGCAGCCGGATTCGGCTTTCAGCGCCCGGCGCAGCAAAATCTGTCCGTTTTCCAGCTTCCGGTCCAGGGATTGGGCAAAGGCGGAGCTGTCTGCTGCGGCCCGGGCTTCGTCAAAGTGAATCACGCCATCCCAGTCGTAGCGGCTGCAGTTGGCGATAATCCAGTCGTAAACCGCGAGAATCTGATCGGTGGGGGATTTGCCGGCTGTGGGGATCTCCTTCAGCAGCTCCTCCGCCAGATAATCCACCACGGAGTTGCCGATATAAATGGGGACGGTCCGCACGGCGGCCTGGGCATGAACCGGAAGCGCCGTCAGAACCAGCGCCAGCAGCAGGAAGATGGTTAATATACGTTTTTTCATGGTGTACCTCCTTGAAAGGGACGGCGCTCAATGGCCCAGCAGATAACTCAGACCCAGCAGAATGTAGAGCGGGCCGAAGCAGTAGGCCATAAACATCTCCCGATGGGGAACGCGCCTGGAGAAGCAATCGGTCAGGAGCAGAATCTCCGCAAAATAGGCTGCGGCGCCCAGAAAATAGGCGATGGCCTTCAGAGTATAGCGGCCGGGAATGGGAAGCAGGGAAAGCAGGAACAATAAGACGGCCAGCCCAACGGCAATGTTGCGCGCCAGAAGGACGGCGTGCTCCAGGCTCCGGTGGCTGCTGTGGGAGAGAATTTCCTCTTCGGACAGACCCTCCAGAACGTCATGCAGAACTTCTTCCACCTCGTCGTGCAGATTGTGGGGCATGGGC
>JAEDJR010000125.1 GCA_016296235.1 Oscillospiraceae bacterium | reverse complement strand
GTCTGCCTGGATACCTGTCATGTCCATGACGCCGGCTACGATTTGGTGGGCGACCTGGACGGCGTGCTGACGGAATTTGACCGGGTCATTGGCCTGGAACGGCTCCGGGCGGTGCATCTCAACGATTCCATGAATCCCAGGGGCGCCCGGAAGGACCGCCATCAGAAGCTGGGCCAGGGCTGCATCGGCCCGGAAGCCCTGAAGCGGGTGGTGACGCATCCGGCTCTGCAGGGACTGCCCATGGTGCTGGAGACGCCCAACGAGCTGCCGGGCTACGCGGAGGAAATCCGCCTTATGAGACAATGGATGAGGGAGGAAGGACTGTGAAACGCATTCAGGAAAACAAATACTTCCACTTCGGCATGATGCTTCTGACGGTGATTTCCGTCAGCATCCTTCTGCTGGCGGTGGTGCTGAATCTGGACAAGGTTGGGAAGCTGCTGACCACCGTGTGGAATGCCTTTTCTCCCATTGTCATCGGCGGCGTACTGGCATATCTTCTGAACCCGCTGATGAATTTCATGGACCGGCGGCTGCGGCCCTTCCTGCTGAAGCGGAAGATGAAGGAGGAGAAGGCCGCCAGGTTCAGCCGGGTGGTCAGCCTGCTGTTCGCCCTGCTGGTGTTTGCCATTCTGGTCTATGAATTCTGCGCTCTGCTGCTGCCCCAACTGTATGAGAGCATCATGGGCATCGTCAACAACTTCTCCAACTACTACGCGGTGGCCGAAAAATGGGTCATGTCCTTCCTGGCGGACGATCTTGCCATTCAGAGCTGGGTCAATGACCTCCTGAACAAACTGTTCAACTTTGTGGAAAACTGGCTGGAAAGCGGCCTGCTGCCCAGTCTGGAGACCATCCTCACCGGCCTGACCAGCTCGGTCAAGTCCGTGGTGAGCGGGGCTCTGGATCTGATTATCGGCCTGTGCGCGGCGGTGTATATGCTGTGGTCCCGGGATCTGTTCCTGGCCCAGAGCAAAAAGCTGGTGGCGGCCCTGTGCAAGGCGCCGGCAGCCGACCACATCCTGACCCTGGGCCGCCGGGTTCATAAGGTGTTCTCCGGTTTTATCATCGGCAAGCTGCTGGACAGCCTGATTATCGGCGTCATGTGCTACATCGGCATGCTGATTCTGCGGCTGCCCTACCCGGCCCTGGTGGCCACCGTGGTGGGCGCCACCAACATCATCCCCTTCTTCGGCCCCTTTATCGGCGCCATCCCCAGCGCGTTCCTGATTCTGCTGGTCAATCCCCTGCAGGCGCTGTACTTCGTGATTTTCGTCCTGGTTCTGCAGCAGGTGGACGGCAACATCATCGGCCCCCGGATTCTGGGCGATACCGTGGGTATCTCCGGCTTCTGGGTCCTGGTGTCCATCACGGTGGCCGGCAGCCTGTTCGGCTTTGCGGGTATGGTGTTGGGGGTGCCGGTGTTCGCGGTGCTGTATATGCTCATCAGTGATTTTGTGAAGTCCCGTCTGGAAGCCAAGGGAATGCCGGTTGCCACGGGGGCCTATCAGACCCTTCAGAGCGTCCAGGAGCTGCAGGACGGACAAGAACCATAAGGAGTTTCCATGGAAGCTTTATTGCAACAACTGACCCTGCCGGAGCTGACCAATGCGGTGCTGCGGTATGTGTTCCCGCTGCTGGCCCTGCTGATTCTGGCCCGGTGTGCGCGATCTCTGCTGCTGTTCCGCCGGGAGCCGGAGGTCTGGGCCTGGCTGGAGGGGCCGGGAAACACCCGCATGGCCGTCACCCACTGGGAGACGCTGCTGGGCCGCTCCAAGAGCTGCGACGTGGTGCTGGACTACCCCACCATCTCCCGCTCCCACGCCGTTCTGACCCGCTATGACGACGGCTCCTGGAGCATTTCCGACATCGGCTCCAAGGGCGGCATCCTGGTCAACGGCAAGCCCGCCTCCATGGAGGTGGTGGACTTCGGCGATACCATCTCCCTGGGCGGCGTGGAGTTTCACCTGGTTCCCATCACCAAAAAACAGGAGGCCATCCAGGCTTCCGTGCGCACCCGGGCCGGTGATGAGATCCGACCCGGCTTCACATTGTTCTGGCTGAGCCTGTTCCAGCTGCTGACGGCCTTTCAGCTGTCCCTGGACAGCGAAGCCGCCAACATTTTCCCGGCCTTTCTGATCCTCATGGCCATGGAGTGGGGGCTGTTCCTGTTTACCCGCATGCTGCGGCGAACGGGCTTCGAGGTGGAGACCATCGCCTTTTTCCTGACCACCCTGGGCCTGGCGGTCATCGCCTCCGACAATCCCGGAGAGCTGACCAAGCAGCTGATCTGCATCGCCGCCGGTCTGGTGGTATTTCTGATTATCTGCTGGGCGCTGCGGGATCTGGAGCGGGCCAAAAAGCTGCGCTATCTGGCCGCAGCCGGTTCTCTGGCCCTGCTGGCCTTCAATCTGATCTTCGGCGTGGAGCAATACGGCGCCCGGAACTGGATTTTCATCGGCGGCGTGTCCTTCCAGCCCTCGGAGCTGGTGAAGCTGTGCTTCATTTTCGTAGGTGCGTCCACCCTTCAGCGGATTATGACCAAGCGGAATATGTTCCTGTTCATTGCCTATTCCGCCGTGATCTGCGGCTGTCTGGTGCTGATGAATGATTTCGGCACGGCTCTGATCTTTTTCTCGGCCTTCCTGGTCATCGCCTACATGCGCTCCGGCAGCTTCGCCACCATTGCTCTGGCGCTGTCGGCCACGGCCATGGCCGGCGTCATCGCGGTCCGGTTCCGGCCTCATATTCTCAACCGGTTTTCCGCCTGGGGCCATGTCTGGGAGAACGCCCTGGACACCGGTTACCAGCAGACCCGGTCCATGATGTGCATCGCCTCCGGCGGCCTCTTTGGCCTGGGCGTGGGGCAGGGCTGGCTCAAATATGTGGGCGCCTCCGACACGGACTTGGTGTTTGCCTTTGTAACGGAGGAATGGGGCCTGATGATGGCGCTTTTCATGGTGCTGGCGGTGGTCTGCCTGGCGGCCTTTGTGGTGCGCTCGGCCAGCGTGGGCCGCAGCAGCTTCTACACCATCGGCGCCTGCGCCGCGGCGGCCATTCTGATGATCCAGACCGTTCTCAATGTCTTTGGCACCGTGGACCTGCTGCCCCTGACCGGCGTGACATTCCCCTTTGTGTCCAACGGCGGCAGCAGCATGATCGCCTGCTGGGGCCTCATGGCCTTTATCAAGGCTGCGGACACCCGGCAGAATGCCTCTGTGGCAGTCAGACTGCCGGGCCGGGACACGGAAGAATAAAGGAGCTTCTATGAAACGTATTTCTCGACGCATGATCTTTTTGATTGTGCTCATGGCTGTACTTGCCCTGGGAATCGGCTTTTTCACCGTCCGGTATTTTGTCCGGGCCGGGGAGTGGGTCGTGTTTCCCGGCAGTCCCCATGTCTATTCCGGCAGCAACCTGTCCAGCGGCACCGTGACGGACCGCAAGGGCGTTTTGCTGCTGGATTCCACCGACGGACGCGCCTATTCTCAGGACGCCGAGCTGCGCAAGGCCACCATGCACCTGCTGGGGGACCGGTTCGGCTATATTTCCGCCCCGATTCTCAACGACTATGCCGACGAGCTGGTGGGCTTCTCCGCAGTCAACGGCCTGTACCATCTGGGGGATGTGTCCAGTCAGGCGGTGCTGACCATCGACGCCAACGTCCAAAAGGCAGCCCAGGCCGCCTTGGCCGGCCGCAAGGGCACCATCGGCGTATACAACTACAAGACCGGCGAAATCCTCTGCGCCGTCACGTCTCCCACCTACGATCCGGACAATATGCCCGATGTGGAGAACGACACCACCGGCGCCTACGACGGCGTGTACCTCAACCGGTTTTTCCAGACCACCTACGCCCCCGGCTCCATTTTCAAGCTGGTGACCTCCATCGCGGCCCTGGAGACCATGCCCGACGCCCTGACCCGAACCTTCTACTGTGAGGGCCAGTGCCGGATCGGCGGCGATACGGTCCACTGCAACGGCGTCCACGGCACCATCGACCTGCGGTGGGCCCTGGCCAATTCCTGCAATGTGGCCTTTGCCCAGCTGGCCACGGCCCTGGGGCCGGAGGTGCTGGAGGAGTACGCCCAACGGCTGGGCGTCACGGCTTCCCTGAAATTTGACGGCATCACCACCGCCAAGGGGAATTTTGACCTGACGGACGCGGCCGAGAGCGAGATCGCCTGGTCGGGCATCGGCCAGTACGCCGATCTGGTGAACCCCTGCCAGTATATGACCCTCATGGGCGTCATAGCCGGCGGCGGTCAGGCGGCGGAGCCGCATATTATGAGCAAGGTTCAGGGGACCATGCTCTCGGGCTACGAGGCCAAAACAAAGCTGACGGATGTGCTGCTGGACGCCGCAGCCTGTGACACCCTGGCGGACATGATGCACAACAATGTGGTGTCCATGTACGGCGCGTGGCAGTTCCCGAATCTGTATGTCTGCGCCAAATCCGGCACGGCCGAGCTGGGCCCCACGGAGACGCCCCACGCCACCTTCGCCGGCTTCATCCGGGATGAGACCTACCCCCTGGCGTTCATCGTCATCGTGGAGCACGGCGGCTCCGGCAGCGCCACCTGCGCGCCCATCGCCGGACAGGTGCTCAACGCCTGCGTCCAGGCCCTGGGAGGGTGAAGCATGCGGGATACGTTTTTATACGCGCTGCGGGCCTTGCTGCCGCTGCTGCTGACCATTGCCCTGGGCTATGGGGTGCGGCGGATCGGGCCCTGGGAGCCGGATTTTTACCGGAAGCTCAACAGCCTGTGCTTTCATCTGCTTCTGCCCCTGAACCTGTTCTGCAACATCTATACCATTGAAAATCTGGCCCAGGTGAACTGGCGGCTGGCGGCCTATATTGTGGCCGCTGTCCTGGCCTGTTTGGCCATGGGCGCTGCTGCGGCGCAGCTTCTGAGGCAGCGGCAGCAGCGGGGCGTGCTGGTACAGGCCGCGTTCCGTTCCAACCAGGCCATTCTGGGTCTGCCCCTGGCCAACGCGCTGGGCGGTGAACCGGCCCTGGCCTTTGCCTCGGTGGTTTCGGCCCTGACGGTGCCGCTGTTCAACCTGCTGGCGGTGCTGGCATTGACGTTTTACAGCGGCGCATCCGACCGCCGTCCGCCTGTGGGACAGCTAGCCCTGCGGATTGTGCGCAATCCGCTGATTGTGGGCTGCCTGGCGGGCGTCGTCGCCGTGGCTCTGCGGCAGCTGGAGGTTGTTCCGGACTTTTTCCTGCGGGAGCAGCTGCCCTCGGTGTACCAGGTGCTCAACAACCTGGGAAAGACGGCGTCGCCCCTGATGCTGTTCGTCCTGGGCGCCAATCTGGACTTCCGGGCCACAGGCCGGCTGCTGCCCCAGCTGTCCCTGGGCATCTTCCTGCGGCTGGCGGCAGCCCCTGCCCTGGTCATTGGAACGGCTCTGGCTCTGCGGAGGCCCTTGGCACTGACTGCTGTGGAGATGCCCACCCTGGTGACGGTATTTGCATCCCCGGTGGCGGTGTCCTCGGCTGTCATGACCCAGGAGATCGGCGGCGACAGCCAGCTGGCCAGCCAGTTGGTGGTCTGGAGCAGCGTTTTGTCCATGGGAACGATTTTCCTGATCGTGTACCTGCTGCGCGGGATGGGTGCGCTGTAGTTACGAAAAAAGGGCCTGTCGCAAAAATAGCAACATGCACAAGAGTTGACCGCACCAAGGCTCCCCTGCGTAAGGGGAGCTGTCACGC
>JAEDJR010000124.1 GCA_016296235.1 Oscillospiraceae bacterium | reverse complement strand
AGAACAGCGTGACTTCCGCCACGCTGTTCTCTCTAAAGCTATAAACCTGTCTTATGCGCCGCTACCCTGGAGGGCCGGTTTTGTGTCTGCAGTTATAGAATCTTTACGGCCGTGCCATAGGCGATGACTTCCGCGGCGCCGGACATCATGGAGGCGCTGCCGTAGCGGATGTTGATAATGGCGTCGGCCCCCAGGGCGGTTGCTTCATCCACCATCCGTTTTGTGGCAATGGCCCGGGCCTCGGTCAGCATTTCCGTATAAGCCGTCAGCTCGCCGCCCACCAGGGTTTTCATGCCTGCCATAAAGTCTTTCCCAAAATTCTTGGTCAGAACCACCGCGCCCTTCACCACGCCCAGGGCGTCGATTTCTTTTCCGGGGATATAATCAATATTTAGCAGCTTCATCTGATTCACCTCTGTCAATTTCTTTCATTCGTTCCCGCAATGCCAGGAGAATGCCTCCCAGAACGCATACCAGGGGAATGCCGATCACCAGCAGGATGGGCCAGGGAATGGGATCATAGAACCACGCCCAGACGAAAAAGCCCAGCAGCGCTGCTACAAAGGCCATGCAGACTGCGGCAGCGATAATCGGCCCGGTTTTCTTTTTCCGCTTGTCGTTGGATACATTCATAAACCGCGTACCAGCCTCCTCCATTTGTGCCATACGGCTTTCCCAGGCGTCCACATCCAGGGCTGACAGAGAGACGCCGCTGTCTCCCAGCTCCTGGCAGACGACCTGGATCTGATTGAGGTTGCGCAGCTGCCGGTTCAGATAGATTCCATGACGGGTCATACAGTCCTGCAGGGACAACACGCCGGTCTGGAGCTTTCTGATTTCCTCAATGGGGACGGAGAGCTTTCGCAGCAGCCGGATTGTCTGCAGCGTGCGAAGGTCTTCCTCCGAGTAGTCCCGGTACCCATTGCCCTGCTCCCGCCTGGGGGAGAGCAGGCCCTGTTCCTCATAGAACCGGATGTTCTTTTTGGCAATGCCAACTGCCTTTTCGACCTCATTGATGCGCATGCGCTTCACCTCTTGATGATATTATATACCTTCCAGCAGGTGGAAGGTCAAGAGGAAAAATCGATTTGAAGCGTTAAAGAAAAAAGTCAAGTTTTGCCTTGACAACACGATTCCGGTGTGATAAGATATCGTCAATCTCGACAAATACGATGAAGGAAATTTGCCATAGTCGAAGTGTTCCAGAGAGCCGGTGGTTGCTGCGAGCCGGTACCGACGGCTTTGTGCAGTCTGATTCCTGAGTGGAGCGCCCCAAAGTTTCGATGAGTAGGGTGCTACGGCTGCCCCGTTACAGGCTAGAAGCTTGCTGGAGCTTCGAACAAAGTGATCGTCCATCCTCAGGATGCGATAATCAGGGTGGTACCGCGATAATTCGTCCCTGAAGCCGGAACGGCTTCAGGGCTTTTTTCTACCACGTTCGATATGAGATTCAGATAAGGAGGAACCCATGCAATGCAAATGACAGGCGCGAAGATTTTGATGGAATGCCTGCTGGAGCAGGGAGTGGACACCGTTTTTGGCTACCCCGGCGGCACAATTCTGAACGTCTATGACGAGCTTTACAACTACGAAGGAAAGATCCGGCATATCCTGACGGCCCATGAGCAGGGTGCGTCCCATGCTGCCGACGGTTATGCCCGTTCCACCGGCAAGGTGGGCGTGTGCTTTGCCACCTCCGGCCCCGGCAGCACCAACCTGGTGACCGGAATTGCCACGGCCTATATGGACAGCTCCCCCGTGGTGTTCGTCACCTGTAACGTGACGGAAAACCTCATTGGAAAGGATTCCTTCCAGGAGGTGGACATTACCGGTATCACCATGCCGATCACCAAGTGCAACTATATCGTCCGGGATGTGAACCAGCTGGCGGATATTGTCCGGGAAGCCTTTGCCATAGCCCGGGGCGGACGTCCCGGCCCGGTGCTGATTGATATTGTGAAGAATGTCACATGTGAGACTGCCGAGTTTACTCCCCTGAGCCGGGAAGAACACGCAAGCCAGGGCCGCCTGGGCGCACTGGTAAAGCGGGCTTCTCACGATCTGAAAATGCCGGAGCCGGATCTGGGAGATGTGGAAATTCTGGCGGATATGATCCGGAAGTCCTCCAAGCCGCTGCTGATCTGCGGCGGCGGCGTGGTACGCGGCCGGGCGGATCAGGAGTTCAACGTTTTTGCCGAACGAATCGATTCCCCGGTGGCCATCACCGTCATGGGCGCAGGCGGTTTCCGCGGCCGCAATCCGCTGACCACCGGTATGATCGGCATGCACGGCTCCCAGGCCTCCAACATGGCAGTGGACGCCTGCGACCTGCTGATTGCCGTGGGCTGCCGCTTCTCCGACCGGGTGGCGCTGGATCCCAAGACCTTCGCCAGTCAGGCCAAGGTGGTCCAGATTGATATTGACCGTTCCGAAATCAATAAAAACGTGGAAACCGACCACCACATCATCGGCGACGCCAAGCGGGTGCTGCAGCTGCTGCTGGAACGGCTGGAGCAGCAGCACCATGAAGAATGGAAACAGTACGTGTTCTCCTTCAAGACCGAGACGGAGTATGACGAGGCCGGCAATACCCTGACGCCCAAGCAGATTTCCGATGTCATTGCCCGTCTGTGCCCCCAGGATACCATGGTGGCGACCGATGTGGGCCAGCATCAGATGTGGGTGGCCCAGCATTTCCATTATGACTATCCCGGCCAGCTGCTGACCTCCGGCGGCTTCGGCACCATGGGCTTCGGCCTGGGTGCGGCCATCGGCGCCAAGGTGGGCAACCCGGATAAAACCGTGATTCATGTCACCGGCGACGGCAGCTTCCGCATGAACTGCAACGAACTGGCCACGGAGTCCTATTATCATCTGCCGATTATCACCTTTATCTATAATAATCAGGTTCTCGGCATGGTTCGCCAGTGGCAGCACCTGATTTATCACGAACACTATTCCCAGACCACCCTGGACCGTGCGCCGGATTTCGTGAAGCTGGCCGAGGCCTACGGTCTTGGCGGCAAGCGGGTTTGCACGGTGCCGGAGCTGGAGGAAGCCGTCCGGGAGGCGCTGGCCTGCGGCCACGGCTACGTCATCGACTGCGCCATCGACATGGATGAAATGGTCCGTCCCATGGTGCCCGGCGGCGGCCGCATTACAAACTTCCTGGTGGATTAAGGAGGCAGCTATGGATCAACTTGAAAGACGTTCCCTGTCCGTCCTGGTGGATAACGAAGCCGGCGTCCTGTCCCAGGTGTCCCGCATGTTCTCCAGAAAGGGCTACAATATCGAATCCCTGGCTGTGGGCACCACGGACGATCCCACGGTATCCCGTATTACCATTGAAGTCCTGGCCGATGAAAAGCATACCAATCTGTTATGCAATCAGCTGCGCAAGCTGCTGCCGGTACACTCGGTGAAGCTGCTGAATCCGGAAAACTCCATCCGGCGGGAGCTGATTTTGGTCAAGGTCAACGCGGATTCCAGCGAAGCCTGCAACCGTGTGATACAGATTGCGAATATTTTCCGCGCGTCGGTCATTGACGTTTCCACCACCACCCTGACCCTGGCCATGATCGGCGAGGAGAGCAAGGCGGAGGCCATTGTCAATCTGGTCAAAGAGTTCGGCATCCTCGAACTGGTGCGCACCGGCATGGTGGCCCTGGAACGGGGTACAGATACAATTTACGAAGCTACCAAAGAAAAAGGAGAGTTCGATTATGGCAAAAATGTATTATGAGAAGGACTGCGATCTGGGCAAGCTGGACGGCAAGAAGATCGCCATTATTGGTTACGGTTCCCAGGGTCATGCCCATGCGCTGAACCTGCGCGACAGCGGCTGCGACGTGATTGTTGGCCTGCGCAAGGGCGGTAAGTCCTGGCCCGTGGCGGAAAAGGACGGCTTCACGGTCATGACTGTCTCCGAGGCCACCCAGGCTGCCGATATTATCATGATTCTGATCAACGACGAGGCCCAGGCCGATATGTATAAAAAGGATATCGCTCCTTATCTGACCGAGGGCAAGGCCATTGCATTTGCCCATGGCTTCAATATCCGCTATAAGCAGATCGTGCCGCCCGCCAACGTGGACGTGTTCATGGCTGCTCCCAAGGGCCCCGGCCACACGGTTCGTTCCCAGTATGTGGCAGGCAAGGGCGTGCCCTGCCTGGTTGCCGTGGAGCAGAATGCCACCGGCAAGGCCTATGACATTGCCCTGGCCTACATCGCCGGTATCGGCGGCGCCCGCGCCGGCATCATGGAGACCACCATGCACGACGAGACCGAGACCGACCTGTTCGGCGAGCAGGCAGTTCTCTGCGGCGGTGTTGTGGATCTGATGCGCTGCGGCTTCGAGACCCTGGTGGAGGCCGGTTACGAGCCCGAGAACGCCTACTTCGAGTGCATCCATGAGATGAAGCTCATCATCGACCTCATCAACAAGGGCGGCGTGGCTGCCATGAACTACTCCATCTCCGACACCGCGGAGTTCGGCGAGTACGTCTCCGGCCCCAGAGTTCTGCCTTATGAGCAGACCAAGGCCAACATGAAGGCGGTTCTGAACGACATCCAGGACGGCACCTTTGCCGGCAAGTGGATTGCGGAGAACAAGAACGGCCGCTGCTTCTTCAACTCCAAGCGGGAACAGCTGGCCAAGCATCCCATGGAGATCGTGGGCAAGGAGCTGCGCGAAAAGATGCTGTGGAAGAACGATTCCAACCTGGATACGGCTTCCAACTAAGAAACTTATATTCTCCCGGGGGACTTCCCCCGGGAGAATCCGGAATTGACCATTGATAATGGCCAACCGGCCTGAATCTCCCACCGGTTGGAAATTATCAATTGCCAATGATTGTTTGAATTTAGGAGGGTATCTATGCTTTCTGATCAGATTAAAACCGGCGTGGAACGCGCCCCCAACCGTAGCCTGCTGTTCGCCCTGGGCCTGACGGAGGAGGAAATCCAGCGGCCCATTGTGGGCATTGTCAGCTCCCACAATGAAATTGTTCCCGGCCATATGAACATCGATAAGATTGCCGAGGCAGTCAAGGCCGGCGTCCGGGCTGCCGGCGGCACGCCGATCATGTTCCCGGCCATCGCCGTCTGCGACGGCATCGCCATGGGCCATGTGGGCATGAAGTATTCTCTGGTGACCCGCGATCTGATTGCGGATTCCACCGAGGCCATGGTCATGGCGCACCAGTTTGACGGCTTGGTCATGATTCCCAACTGCGATAAAAACGTGCCCGGCCTTCTGATGGCAGCTGCCCGCCTGAATATTCCCACCATCTTCTGCTCCGGCGGCCCCATGCTGGCCGGCCATCTGAAGGACGGCCGGAGAACCTGCCTGAGCCATATGTTCGAGGCCGTGGGCGCCTATCACGCCGGCACCCTGGACGAACAGGGCGTCCTGGACTACGAGGAGAATGCCTGTCCCTCCTGCGGCTCCTGCTCCGGTATGTATACCGCCAACTCCATGAACTGCCTGACCGAGGCCATCGGCATGGCCCTGCCCGGCAACGGCACCATTCCCGCGCCCTATTCCGCCAGAATCCGTCTGGCCAAGCACGCCGGCATGAAGATCATGGAGCTGATTGAAAAGAACATCCGCCCCAGCGACATCATGACCCCGGCGGCTCTGCACAATGCCGAGACCGTGGACATGGCCCTGGGCTGCTCCACCAACACCATGCTCCATCTGCCCGCCATCGCCCATGAGGCCG
>JAEDJR010000123.1 GCA_016296235.1 Oscillospiraceae bacterium | reverse complement strand
CCGGCGTCCACCTTCTGGCGCAGCTTGTTGATCTGCAGGAAGATGGGCTCATAGACCGGGGTCACGCAGGCGCCTTTGTAGAATTTGGGCGTCTGAGCCAGGTCGTTGCCGCCGCAGTCCTTGCCCGTGACCTCCATGGTGGAGAGCATCCGCAGGATGCCCACGGAGTCCAGGTCGTAGACCGGCTTGGAGTTGGGGCAGTCGCCCACGGTGGGATGGTCGCCGGTCAGGGCCAGCATGGTGTCGATGCCGAAGGCAGCGGCGGAGAGCATATCGCCCATGATGGCCATACGGCTGCGGTCGCGGCCGGTCATCTGGAGGATGGGCTCATGGCCGGCCAGCTTCAGCTTGGCGCACAGGCCCAGAGAGGTGGCCTTGAGGCTGGCGGACTGCATATCGGTGACGTTGATGCCGTGGACCTTGCCATGCAGCAGCTCGGCGGCCTCCAGCTGTTCGGAGAAGTCATAGCCCTTGGGAGGCGCCATTTCCGCGGTGACGCCAAACTTACCGCTTTCCAGTGCTTTCTCTAACAGGCTCATTACTTTTTCCCCCTAATGTTGACAGTTCTGGGATAGGCCACATCCTGGTAGCCCTTGTCCTCCCGGGTCTGAGACAGCTTGTCCAGCTGGTTGATGTTCTTCAGACGGTTGTAGATCAGGATCCAGGCGCAGTCGTTCTCCGGATTGACCTCGCACTTGCCGTTCTTGGCGCCGCCGCAGGGGCCGTTGACCAGGCTCTTGGCGCAGCGGGAAATGGGGCAGATGCCGCCGGTGGTGCCCAGGACGCAGTTGCCGCACAGGTGGCAGGCCTCCTCAAACAGACCCAGCTTCTTGGCTTCGCCCAGGAACATGGTGTTGTTGGAGGGATAGACCGGGACGTTGATGTTGTTGGCGATGACCTGCACGCCGTCGCCGCAGGACATGCCCACGACGCAGTCCAGGTTCTGGTTCTGGAAGGGCTTCAGGGTGCCGCGGACGCCCAGGTTCATGCAGCAGTATTCTGCCACGCCCGTGACCACCACGGTCTTGCCATGGGCTTCCAGGTATTCCTTGAGCGCCTTGATTTCCTTGTCGCCGCCGGTGGCGCAGGCCGTGGCGCAGCTGCTGCAGCCGACGATGCCGATGCGCTTGGCGTCGCCGATCATGGCCATCAGCTCTTCGATCGGTTTCTTTTGCGTAATAATCATAGCGTGATCTCCTTTTCGACGGCCCGGAGGCCGATCATATACCTCTCTTAAAGAATAATACAAATCCGCCGGGAAAGCAAGAGCGGCGGCGGCAAAAATGCGGGAATTTTTTGGTTTTGCTTTGCTTTTTGCCCGGATGGCCGTTGGGTCAGGTGGGATTTTCAGTGTTCATAAAATGTTTCCATCCCGGCAATTGCAAAAAACAGCGGTGTGTGATACAGTAGAGAGAACTGATTCCCGGAGGAGGCAGGCCTTTGAAGCGAAAATGGATCGCACCGGCGGTGGTGGTCTGCCTGCTGGTGCTGGTGGCGGCGGGGATTGTCCTGGCGTCTGGCGGCAGCGGACCGGTGCTGACCTGCGGCGACTACAGCCTGGACAACACGGGCCTTGCCTACTACTATTGGAGTGAGTTTTTCTACTTTTCCGAGGCCTACGGCGAATATCTGAAGGACACGGTGGATTTTTCCAGGCCCCTGAACCAGCAGGCCTGGTCGGAGGACAAGACCTGGCAGGACTATCTGCTGGAGGAAACCCTGGATACCGTCCGCCAGACCATGTCCATGGTATTTCAGGCCAGGGCGGAGGGCTTCTCCATGCCGGAGGACTATGCCGGAACCTACAACCAGGTGCTGGTGAATTTCGCTGCTGCGGCCCGGGAGGGCGGCTACGCCTCTCTGGACGACTATCTCCGGGCCAGCTATGGCAGTCAGGCCAGCCGGGAGAGCTTTGAGGCCTACCTCCACGACGCCCATCTGGCGGCGGCCTACGCCGACCACCTGCTGGCGGAGATTCAGCCCACGGACCAGGAGGTCCGGGATTATTTCCGGCAGCACCGGGGAGAATATGAGGAGGACGACGGCTTCGATCCGGAGGACGAAAGCCAGTGGCTGGAGCAGGTCCGGGAGGATCTGCGGAATGAGACCTACCAGAACCGGTTCCGGGAAATCTGCAGTCAATATCCATTTCAGGTGAATTACAGCGCCGCGGTACTGGTGCCGCCGGAAGGGCTGTATGAATAAATCAACGGAAAGCGAGTGTACCATATGAAGATCTGTGAGCATTGCCATGCCGTGCAGGAGGATGACGCGGCCTTTTGCGCGGTTTGCGGTCAGCCCATGGCCGAAAAAACCGAGCCGGCGCCGGAAGCACAGCCCGAGCAGAAAAAGCAGAACAAGCGGGGGCTGATCGTCGGAATTGCCGCCGCGGCGGTGGTTGTGGCGATCGGCGTCGGCCTGTTCCTGGGCCTGAGAAAGCCCAAGGCGGAAGAATCCGTGCAGCCGGCGCCGGCTGCGGAGGAAACGGGCGAGCCGGCCGACGGCTTCCATCATCTCAACGCCTACGGCTACCCCTCCTTCTCCATCCACTATGAGGCCGCCGGGGACGGCGCGTCCAGCTATACCTTCCTGGACAAGGACGGCCAGACCGTGACGGTGGAGCCTGCGGAGCTGGAGGCCTGGCTGGATGAGACCGTGGCCGTCTGCGGGGACCGCAAGCTGACCAACCGGGAACTGCAGTACTATTATAACGACCAGGTTTATACCTTCTACAACATGTACGGCAGCTATCTGAGCTTTATGCTGGACACCAGCAAGGGCCTGGACGAGCAGATGGGCATGATGGATCAGTCCGTCACCTGGCAGCAGAGCTTCATGGATGCAGCTGTGGAAATGTTCCGGCAGGTGGCTGCTCTGTCCCAGGAAGCCGAGAAGCAGGGCTTTACGCCCTCGGAGGAGGATCAGGCCTATATCGATGAGATCACGGACCTGGAGGCCATGGCGGCGCAGTACGGCTATGAAGATCTCGATCAGTTCCTGCTGGACTATGCAGGCCCCGCTGCCACGGCGGAGAGCTACCGCGCCTATATGGAGGACAGCCTGCTGGCCAATTTCTATGCCAACGAGCTGGCCGAGGCTGTGGTGGTGACGGACAAGGAAGTGGAGGACTACTACGACGTCAATGCCACCACCATCCAGAACAACTACGGCATCAGCAAGGTGGACAAGAACGTGATCAATATCCGCCACATTCTGATCCAGCCGGAGCAGACCACGGCGGAGGACGGCTCCGCCACCATCACCGACGAAGCCTGGGCGGCTGCCGAGGCCGAGGCCCAGCGGATCTACCAGCTGTGGCAGGACGGCGAAGCCACGGAGGACACCTTTGCGGAGCTGGCCGGCGAGTATTCCACCGACGGCGGCAGCAGTGCCAACGGCGGCCTGTACGAGGGCGTCTACCCCGGCCAGATGGTGACGGAATTCAATGACTGGTGCTTCGCCGACGGCCGTCAGGCCGGCGACCACGGCATTGTCAAGACCTCCTATGGCTACCACATTATGTTCTTCTCCGGGGAGGGCGACTATATTTACTGGAGAAGGGCCGCAGAGGATCTCTGCAAAAACGATGTTGCCGCAAAGAACCGCCAGGCGCTGGCGGAGAGCTACGGCGGCAGCGCGGATCTGAGCAAGGCCATCCTTCTGGATGCCATGGTGCCCACCGCACCGGTTGTGACCGAGGAGCAGTAACCTGTACGGCCATGAAGAAAAAACTGCTGTTTTTTGTCAATCCCCGGGCGGGACAGATGGAGCTGCGGCTCCATCTGATGGACATTGTCGATGTGTTCACCGCCGGGGGCTATGACGTGACGGTTCACCCCACCCAGAGTCCCCGGGATCTGACGGAGCTGATCGCCCGGGAGGGCGGCAGCTATGACCTGGTGGTCTGCGCCGGCGGCGACGGTACCCTCAACGAGGCGGTATCGGGTCTGATGCGGCTGGAAAACCGTCCGGTTCTGGGCTATATCCCCGGCGGTACCTGCAACGATGTGGCCGCGACCCTGGGACTGTCCCGGGATCCGGTGGAGGCAGCCCGGGACATTATCTCCGGCAGGCCTCAGACCATCGATATCGGACGCTTCGGCGGCGACCGGTGGTTCACCTATGTGGCGGGCTTCGGGGCCTTCACCGACGTGGCCTATGAGACGCCCCAGCAGGAAAAACGGGTCCTGGGCCGCCTGGCCTACCTGCTCAAGGGCGCCCAGTCTCTGGGTGAAATCCGGCCCATCCCCATGCGCATGGAGGTAAACGGCCAGCTCATCGAGGACGAGGTGCTGCTGGGTCTGGTGTGCTCCACCACCAGCGTGGGCGGCTTCCGGGCCTCTTCCGCCGCCATGAAGGATGTGAGCCTGGACGACGGCCTCTCCGAGGTCATCGTAGCCAAGAATATCACCACCCTCCAGGATCTCAACGCCCTGGGTACCCTGCTGGTGAAGCGGGAGTTTGATCCCGGCTTCTTCTACACCTTCCAGACCGATCACATCCGGTTCACCTTCCCGGCGCCGGTAAAATGGACCCTGGACGGCGAATTCGGCGGCGCCTTGGCGTCGGTAGAGCTGCAAAACTGCCATAAGGCTGTGGAAATCATCGTTCCGGCGTGACGGGGTGTCAGCATGGTGCAGTATCGGAATTTACAGGCAGAGGATCTGAACAGGCAATTGTTCGAGCATTTTATCCGCCGCCAGATCGTCACAAGGTGCTGGCGCAGAGAGAGCGGAGAATGGCTGATTCGGGATGTGCCCTTTGTGGATGATTGGTCGGAAGAGGACTACCGGCAGCTGCTGGAGCATCTGAGCGGGATTCTGGCATCCGGCGGCTTTGTGTATGCCGCGTTTGTCCGGGGGGAGCTGAAGGGCTTTGTGTCGGTGGACGCGGTATGGCTTGACCCGGAGAGGGAATACCTGGATCTGACCAATCTCCATGTGTCGCAGGAGCTGCGGGGCAGGGGCATTGGCAGGGAACTGTTCCGGGCAGCGGCCCAATGGGCCCGGGAGCAGGGCGCAAAAAAGCTCTATCTGTCAGCCCATTCCTCTGTGGAAAGCCAGGCCTTTTACCGTGCCATGGGATGCGTCGAAGCAGAGACCTACAGCCGGAAACACGTGGAGGCAGAGCCCTGCGACTGCCAAATGGAATGCAGGCTGTAAGCCCATTGGACTGCCTCCACGGGCGGCCACATCGGGCCGCCCCTACAGGTTTCCAATCCGTCCGCGGAGCGGACACCATAATTCTGCATTTTGCATTCTTCATTCTGCATTTCTCACCGCTGCGGCCAGGGTCGGGCCGCCCCTACGGTCTGAAAAAAGCAACGAGCCTGTCGAAAGAGATTTCGACAGGCTCGCAGTGTTTTTTGGAATTACTCGGCGAAGACTTTCTTCAGGCGGCAGAACCGGGGCAGGCCGTTTTCCTTGACCATGGGGGTTTCGCCCTGGATCAGAGGCAGGCAGTAGTTGACGAAGTCCTGGGTCACGCCGTTGTGCTCGGCATTGATCCACTCCACGGGCAGCTTCTGCTCGAAGTTGGCGACCTTGCTCAGCTCGAAGAGCTTGGTCTTACAGACGTAGCCGTTGGTGCGGTCGCACTCGAAGCCGACCATCTTGTCGGTTTCACCGGCCAGAGCGGCTTCCACGGCGGCCTTGCCGGCGGAGAAGCTCTCCTGGATGTCGGTGCCGGAGGCGCAGTGGGCGGCGCAGCGCTGCAGCAGGCTCAGCTCGATGCCGCG
>JAEDJR010000007.1 GCA_016296235.1 Oscillospiraceae bacterium | reverse complement strand
GGGAGCCTTGGTGCGGTCATCTTTTGTGCATGTTGCGAATTTTGCGACAGGCCCGTTTGTTTCAGTATTCTTATACCCGTTTCCACTTCACGCCGCCGGGGACGTCGGTAAGCTCGATGCCCTGGGCCTTCAGCTCATCGCGAATACGGTCGGCTTCGGCAAAGTTTTTGGCCTTTTTGGCGTCCTGCCGGGCCTGAATCAGAGCCTCCACGGCGGGATCGGATTCGCCGGCTTCGCTGACGATGGCAAAGCTGCCGGCCTTGGGCGCAGCGGCCATCTCCTGACGCTTTTTGTCCGCCTTGGCAATCAGATCCAGCCCCAGCACCCGGTCGAAGTCTGCAAGAACCGCCAGCTTGGTGCGGTCGTTGGTCTTATACTTCAAGGCGTCATAGACAGCCGTAATGGCCAGAGACGTGTTCAGGTCATTGTTCAGCGCATTCAGGAACTTTTCCCGCAAGGCGTCAAAAGCCGCCTGGTCGAGTTCTCCTTCGTCCTTGGGGTTCAGGGCGGCGATCTTGGCCACCATCTTGCCGTAGGTCACCACTGCATTGTCCAGGTTCTCAAAGGAGAACACGAGATTCTTGCGATAGTGGGACTGGAGGCAGAACAGACGGTATGCCAGAGGATCATAGCCCTTGCTCTCCAGCAGGCTGACCGTCAGGAATTCGCCCTTGGATTTGGACATTTTTCCGGAGTTGGTATTGAGATGGTGGACATGCATCCAGTAGTTGCACCACTTGTGGCCCAGATAGGACTCAGACTGGGCAATTTCGTTGGTGTGATGGGGGAAAGCATTGTCGATCCCGCCGCAGTGGATATCCAGATCCTGGCCCAGATGCTTCATGGAGATGCCGGAGCACTCGATGTGCCAGCCGGGGTAGCCCACACCCCAGGGGGAATCCCATTTCAGGGCCTGATCTTCGAATTTGGACTTGGTGAACCAGAGAACAAAGTCATTCTTATTGCGCTTGTTGGTGTCCTCTTCCACGCCCTCCCGGACGCCGACAGCCAGATCCTCTTCGTCGTGGTCATTGAAGATATAATACCGGTCCAGCTTGGAAGCGTCAAAATAGACGTTCCCGCCGGCCTGATAGGCAAATCCCTTGTCGAGAAGCGTGGAGATAATCTTGATATACTCGTCAATGCAGTTGGTGGCAGGCTCCACCACATCGGGGCGCTTGATATTCAGCTTGCGGCAGTCCTCAAAAAAGGCGTCGGTATAGAATTTGGCGATCTCCATGACGGATTTGTGCTCCCGCTTGGCGCCCTTGAGCATCTTGTCCTCACCGGTATCGGCGTCCGAAGCCAGATGGCCCACGTCGGTGATGTTCATGACACGCTTGACGTTGTAGCCGGCATAACGCAGGGCCTTTTCCAGCACGTCCTCCATGATATAGCTGCGCAGATTGCCGATATGGGCATAGTGATAAACCGTGGGGCCGCAGGTGTACATCTTGACAATATCGGGATGGTTGGGAATGAATTCTTCCCGCTTGCGGGTGGCAGAGTTGTACAGATACATATCAGTTTCCTCCTTAGATGGGCAGCATCAGATCGATGCGCACTTCTTTCCTTTCTACGTCTTGGTTGCTGTATTCTGTCAGGTCAATGCGGCACAGACGGAAGCCCAGGGACTCATAGAGCCGGATGGCCGGAACATTACAGGTCTGGGTTTCCAGAATCATGCCGCGGCAGGCGGTTTCCTGTTTTGCAAAATCGATCATGGCTTGCAGAAGCGCTTTTCCCAATCCCTGCCGTCTTGCGGACTGCGCCACAAACAGATTGCTGATTCGGAACAAATTGTGCCAGCGCTCGGGACTGCCCTCCACGACGCCCAGGAGCGTTTCTCCTTCAAAGGCCCCCAGGGCCACCGGCTCCTCCAGCCATTCGCCGAACAGGGCGTCCTCCCAGGATTTGACGACCGGCGTTTCCAGCTGCTCCAGCTCCAGGAAAAAGCCTCGTTCCAGCAGCCGAACCCCGTAGACCTGCTCCGTTTCATAGACCGCGCGGATGGGATAACCCTGATACTGCGCTCTGGGCAGCGGACGGATTTCCATAATTACAGCTCTCCTTCCTGCTCCAGCTGGGCCACCTTGGCCTCCAGCTCCAAAAGCTTCAGCCGGAGCTGCTCAATTTCCAGCATCACCGGGTCAGGAGTGTGAATCTGATCCAGCTTTTCACCGCAGAGCCGAACCACATGTCCCGGCACGCCAACCACGGTGGCATTGGCAGGAACCTCCCGCAGAACCACGGCGTTGGCCGCAATGCGGGCGTTGTCACCCACCTTAAAGGGGCCCAGAACCTTTGCGCCGCTGCCCACCATGACGTTGTTGCCCAGGGTGGGGTGGCGCTTGCCCACATCCTTACCGGTGCCGCCCAGAGTCACGCCCTGATACAGCAGACAGTCGTCTCCGATTTCCGCCGTCTCGCCGATGACAATCCCGGTTCCGTGGTCGATGACCAGACGCCGGCCAATGACCGCGGCAGGGTGAATTTCAATCCCGGTGAAAAACTTCGATAGCTGGCTGATCCAGCGGGCCAGAAACCGCATATGGTGCAGATGCAGCCAATGGGCCATACGATAGTGAATGGTGGCATGGAGTCCGTTGTACAGAAGCAGGATCTCCGCCGCACTTCTGGCGGCAGGGTCGTTTTTCTTATATGCGCGGATGTCCTCCAGGATATGCATGAACAAGCCTCCAAAGAAAAGCCCGCCCCCTGAATGTCTCAAGAGGCGGGTCGTAAAAACTCGCGGTTCCACTCTGATTTCTCGCTTACGGCCTTGACGCGGCCACACGGGGTCTCCCCTCGCTCCCGAACGCACGTTCCCGCCCACGTCCTGCCTCCGCTCTCAGCCGGTGACGGAAGCTCTCTGCAAGGCCGCTTTTGGCGGTACTCTTTTCGATCAACGCGATATGCAGTTTTACCTTTAGTATATTAGCATTTGGGCGGGTTTGTGTCAAGGAGAGATTGAAATGTTCGATGGATGAAACCATAACTTAGGATTGCAGCGCAGCACCTTGTGCCCCCTCCACAGGGGGCTGCCGGAGCGCAGCGGAGGCTGGGGGTTGCTGCAGGTTTGCAATTGTGTCGAACCATCGGTAAAATTGCTTGTCGATACAACCCCCAGTCAGCTTCGCTGACAGCCCCCTATGGAGGGGGCACAAGGGGTGCCCGCGAATTCCAATCCGATTGGTTTTCCATGCACAGCTTGACCGTATCGCGGGCCAGATGGCGTTCAGGCCCCTTGTCCATTCTGCTCAGGGCTTGATGACCGACCAGTTTTTCACGAAATATTCCACGCCGGAATACAGGGTCGTCACGGTAATCACAGCAATGACCAGCCAATCCAGCCAGAGAATGGGAAATACCATCATGAAGCACAGGCCCACCATGGTGGAGAAGGTTTTGATTTTACCGCTCCATCCGGCTGCCAAAACTTTGCCGCCGGAGGCCGCCACCATCCGCAGACCGGAGACAGCGAACTCACGGGTCAGAACGATCATCACCGCCCAGGAGGGCATGCGGCCCCACTGCACAAACACCAGCATTGCCGCCGTCACCAGCAGCTTATCCGCCAGCGGATCCAGGAACTTTCCGAAATCGCTGACCTGGTTGCAGTGGCGGGCGATGTAGCCGTCCACAAAATCAGTGAGGCTGGCGACAATAAATACCGCAAGCGCAATCCAATTGTAGTTCAAAAGAAGCAGAGCCATAAAGACCGGAATCAGCGCCACGCGGGCCAGTGTAATTTTGCTTGCTGTTGTCATGACTCTTCCTCCCCGGCTTCTCCAATGAGCTCGCCGTCATAAACATCCGTGATTCGCACCTGGACAAATTCACCCGTACGGACAGCTCTGTCGGAAGAGAACCAGACCTTGCCGTCGATATCCGGGCTGTCGGCATAGGTTCGGCCGAAGTAGGCTTCCTCTTCCTCGTCCCAGCCCTCGCACAGAACCTCCATGGTTTGCCCCAGCTTGCTTTCGTTATACGCATCCATAATCCGGGACTGAATCTCCGCCACAATCTCAGCCCGCTGCTGGGCGACCTCCGTGGGCGGATATTCCATTTTGGCCGCCAGGGTTCCCTCTTCCGGCGAGAAGGCAAAGGCGCCGACCCGTTCCAGCCGATACTCCCGCAGGAACTGGCACAGCTCGTCAAATTCCTCCTCGCCCTCGCCCGGCAGGCCCGTAATCAGGCTGGTACGCAGCACCACGCCGGGAATCCGTTCCCGCAGCTTGCGGAACATGGCTTCCAGGAACTGCTTGTCTCCCCGGCGGTTCATACGCTTCAGGATGGTATCATTGACATGCTGAATGGGGATATCCAGATATTTGACAATCTTCGGCTCCGAAGCAATCACATCAATCATCTCATCGGTCAGCTCATCGGGATACAGATAGTGCAGCCGCACCCAGTGAATCCCGTCAATCCGGCAAAGCTCCCGCATGAGCTGGGGCAGCAGATGCGCATGGCCCTCCAGATCGGTTCCGTAGCGGCTGATATCCTGGGCCACCACGATCATCTCCTTGACGCCGTCACGGGCCAGGGTCCGGGCTTCATACAGCACATCATCCAGCTCCCGGCTGCGATAGCGGCCGCGAAGCGTCGGAATGACACAAAACGAGCAATGGTTATCGCAGCCCTCCGCGATTTTCAGATAGGCATAGTGCTCCGGCGTGGTCAGGATGCGGGCGGTCTCATCCAGGGGGGCGTCGATGTCGTCAAACTCGCTGACGGTCTGCCCGGCCAGAACCTTCTTGACTGCCCCGACCACGTCATAATAGCTGCCGGTTCCCAGGATTCCGTCCACTTCCGGAAGCTCCTTCAGAATTTCCTCCTGATACCGCTGGGCCAGGCAGCCGGTGACCAGAATCTTTCCCAAACGGCCTTCCGCTTTCAGCTGTCCCAAAGCCAGGATGTTGTCGATGGCTTCGCTCTTGGCGCTGTCGATAAAGCCGCAGGTATTGACGATGGCCAGATCGCAGCCATCCGGATCTCCTGCGATTTCAAATCCGGCCTGCTGCAGCAAAAACAGCATCTGCTCCGCATTGACCTGATTTTTTGCACAGCCAAGAGATACCATGCCGATACGTTCACTCATAGGGTTCCTCCAAATCCGCTTCCAGAGAAGCGCTGTACCGCCGCAGGCCGGCCCGGATATCCTGCCAGCTGTGCCCACGGCGCAGCAGCGCGTCAATGGTGCGCTTTAATTCTTTTTCATCCGGATCGCGTCCCCTGAGCCGCTTGCTCAGGAATTGATCCACCGCATCCTCCATGTCCGGCACCTGTGCCAGGGCATCGTCCCAGTACTCCTCCGGAATACGCTTTTCAAACAAGATCTGCTTGATCCGAGCCTTGCCGTAGCCCTTCGATACAGCGGAGCGCACCAGCTGCTCGGCTGTTTTGGCGTCGTCCAGCAGTTCCAGCTCGGCCAGCCACTCCACTGCTGCCCGGGCGTGCTCGGGGGTCTCCCCTTTTTGGGTCAGGCGGCGCTCCAGCTCTTTTTGGGACACACCGGAGGCAGAGACAATCCGGACCGCGCGGTTTTTTGCCGATGCCAGACCCGCTGCTGTGCGCAGCTGCTCCATTCCCGCGCCGTCCAGCTCCATACCGGGATACAGGCCTAACTCGGCAACCACATAATCCTGGGTTTTCAGGACGGAGCCGTCGGACAAATGCAGACGGAAGCAATGCTCCTGCAGGGGCATTGCTTCAATGCGGTCAATTGTCATCGTTGAAATCGTCAGCCTCTACGCTGACAGCTTTGGACGCGGGCTTCGCAGCCGCAGCGCCGCGGGCCTTGCCGCCGGTGAGCTTATAGAGGTTCTCGCGCACCTGGGCTTCCACCTGCTCGGCAATATCGGGGTTGTTGATCAGATAGGCCTTTACGGCATCGCGGCCCTGGCCGATGCGCTCGTCTCCCATGGAGAACCAGCTGCCGCTCTTCTGAATGATATCCAGCTGCACCGCCAGATCCACCAGCTCTCCCCATTTGGAGATGCCTTCGCCATACATGATGTCAAACACCGCTTCCTTGAAGGGAGGCGCCACCTTGTTCTTGACAATCTTGGCCCGGGTGCGGTTGCCCACGATCTCGGTGCCGTTCTTGATGGCTTCCACGCGCCGGATATCAATCCGGACAGAGGCATAGAACTTCAGCGCATTGCCGCCGGTGGTGGTTTCGGGATTGCCGTACATGACGCCGATCTTCATACGCAGCTGGTTGATGAAAATCACCACGCAGTTGGTCTTGGCGATGTTGCCGGCCAGCTTCCGCAGGGCCTGGGACATGAGCCGGGCCTGCAGGCCCACGAACGTATCGCCCATTTCACCCTCAATCTCTGCCCGGGGCGTCAGGGCCGCCACGGAGTCCACGACAACCACGTCCACGGCGCCGGAGCGCACCAGGGCGTCGGTGATTTCCAGGGCCTGCTCGCCGGTATCGGGCTGGGAGACCAGCATATTGTCAATATCCACGCCGATAGCGGCGGCATAATCGGGATCCAGGGCGTGCTCCGCGTCCACAAAGGCGACTTCGCCGCCCTTTTTCTGTGCGGAAGCCACAATATGAAGGGCCAGCGTGGTCTTGCCGGAGGACTCGGGCCCGTAGATTTCAATAATGCGCCCCTTGGGGACGCCGCCGATTCCGAGCGCCGCGTCCAGCGCCAGAGAGCCTGTGGGAATCGCATCCACCTGCATTTCCGGCTTGTCGCCCAGGCGCATAACCGTGCCTTTGCCAAAGTTCTTTTCAATCTGGGCAATGGCCGTATCCAAAGCCTTCCGCTTATCGCTGGCCGGGGAGGGTGTGTCCATACCGCTCTTTTTCTTATCCGTTGCCATCTTCGTCATTCCTCTCTTTCTTTTGGGCCAGAACCGCTCTGGTAATGTTTCCTGCGTCCCGCTTCAGCCGCAGGACCTCATAATCGTACGCTTCCAAAATCCAACACACGGCGTCCTCCTGGCCTTGTCCGAATTCCAGGCAGAGAAATCCGCCGGGCTTCAGCGCCGCTGTATAGTTGACCGCAATGGAACGGTAGAAATCCAGCCCGTCCGGGCCGCCATACAACGCAAGATGCGGCTCATAGTCCCGGACAGACCGCTGAAGCGTCTCCATCTCCGGGCCGGTGACATAGGGCGGATTGGAGATCAGCAGGTCAAACTGCCCCAAAAACCGACTGGCCGGCTGCAGCGCATCGGCCTGCAGGCAGGAAACGCGCCCGGTGAGCCGCAGATCCGCGGCATTCTTCTTTGCGATCTTCAAAGCCTTGGAGGAAATATCCGCCAATGTCACCCGCGCGTCCTTCAGCCGGCTGGCCAGAGCCAGACCGATGCAGCCGGAGCCGGTGCAGAGATCCAGAATTCTGGGCGCCTTTGGCAGTGCAAACCGCTGCTCCAACGCCAGCTCCACCACGGCCATGGTGTCGTCCCTGGGAATCAGCACATCCGGCGTCACGGTCAGCTCGAGGCCGCAGAAGCTCCATTTTCCCAGAATATAGGCCAGCGGTTCGCCGGCAAGAATCCGGCCTGCCAGCTCCAGCACCCGCTTGCTGGTATCCTCGGACGCATAGATGCTCTGCATCCCCATCAGGGCTGCCGGATCGTAACCCGTTACAAAGCTAATCAGCTCCCGGGCTGTATTGGGCGCCATGACGCCCTCTTCCTCCTGGAGAATATACTTCAGATGCCGGTACAGTTCTCCGTAGGTTCTTACCATTGATCCAAGCCCTCCTGAGACGGTAATACCTCCTCGAGGGCTTTGATCGCGACTTCAATCATGGAATCGTCCGGTTCGTTGGTGGTGAAATTCTGCATCCACTGGCCCGGCGCCGTGAGAATTCGGGTGAGCCGGTTGTCGTAGCGGCCCACAAGCCGGTTGAATTCGTAGCTGACCGCCACAATGACCGGCAGCATCAAAAGATGCAGTCCCATACGGGCCAGGGTGTTGTCCACGCGGATCAGCGCGCCGCACAGAATGCTGATGCAGATCACAACCAGCAGGAAGCTGGTGCCGCATCGGGGATGCTTCCGGGTCATGGGACGGACATTTTCAACGGTCAGCGGCAGCTGGGCCTCGTAGCAGCGGATGGTCTTATGCTCCGCGCCGTGATAGGAAAATACCCGTTTCATGTCCTTCATCCGGGAAACCAAAATCATGTATCCCATAAAAAGCACAATTTTCAGCAGGCCCTCCGTCAGATTCCGGGCCACGTAGTTGCCGTGGATTCCCGGAACCAGGCCGGCCAGAAAGGTGGGCAGCAGGACAAAGAGGCCTACAGCCAGACACACGCCCAGCACCAGGGAGAAGGAGATGACGGCTTTTTCCATTTTCTCGGAACCCAGTTTCTTCTCCAGCCACTGGTCAAATTTGGAGGGCTCCCCTTCCTCCTCGGGGAAAAATTCCGCTGAATACATCAGCGCCTTGACGCCGCAGGCCATGCTGGCTCCGAAATTCACAACGCCCCGAATCAGAGGCCATCCCAGAACGGGATGCTTTTTCGCAATCAGCTTCAGGGGCTCCGTTTTGACCACAAGCCCCTCCGGACTCCGCACCACAATGGACTGCTTCTCCGGGCCGCGCATCATAATGCCCTCAATCAGGGCCTGACCGCCGATCATGGTTTTGAATTTTTCCTGTGTTTCTGTCTTTGTTTTCATGTCATTCCTCTATTCCTCTCCCGCCGGGAGCGAGATGGTCACCAGGGTTCCGCCGCCCTCGGCGTTCTCCAGCGTCAGGACGCCGCCGTGCATGGTGACAATTTCTTCACATACGGCCAGGCCAATGCCGTTTCCGCGGGCTTTGGAGCTGCCCTTATAGAATTTCTGCTTGACAAGGGGCAGCTCGTCCTCCGGGATTCCGGGGCCGAAGTCCCGGATCCGCACAACGACCTGATCGCCCTCCAGGTGGATAGACGCAACGATCTTCTTGCCTTCCCCGCCGTGTTTGGCGGCATTATCCAGAATGTTCAGGAACACCTGGCGCATTCTGGAGACATCGCAGAGAACCTCCGGAATGGGATCGTCATTTTCCAGGTATTCCAGCGCAATGCCTTCCTGCTTCAGGCGGCTGCCGTACATAAATACGGTGTCTTCGAATTCCGAAAGCAGATCCGCCATTTCCACATTCAGCGTAAACCGGCCGTCCTGCATGCGGGTGAATTCCAGCAGCTCCTCCACCATACCGGTCAGGCGGCGCGCCTCCCGCAGAATAATGGCCATGCCGCGCCGGGTTTCCTCGGGATCCATCACGTCGGACGCAAGCAGGGTCTCGCCCCAGCCGGTGATGGCCGTCAGCGGTGTGCGCAGCTCGTGGGAAACAGAGGAGATAAATTCCGTCTGCATTCTCTCCGTCTGGCTGATTTTTGCCGACATCTCATTGATGGTATCCGCCAGCTGTCCAATCTCATCGTCCTGGTGCTTCTGAATGCGGGCGCCGTAGGAGCCGGCAGCAATGCGCTTTGCGGTTGCTGTGATTTCCGATACGGGCACCAGGATAGAACGGATGAAAAAGCGGCTGCTGTAAAGAACAAAGGAGATAACAAAAACGCCCAACAGGATTGCCAGGCAAATCGCCATGCTGATTTGCTTGTCCACATTGCGCAGGCTGGTCACATAGCGCAGCACGCCGATGACCTCTCCGTTGGAATAGATCATGGGGCTGGATACAGCCATAATCCGCTCCCCGGTGCTTGGATTTCTTCCCTGGAAGGGCACGATCCGTTTGGCTGCAATGGCTTCCGCCACATCCGACGTCTCCGGCGCTTCTCCGGCCCACTGACCGTAAGAGGAGGCGACAATCTTTCCGCTGGTCGAAATAAACTGCAGTTCCAAACGATTCTTTTCTTCAAAATTCTGCGCGAACCGAATGCAGGACTGATAATACTCGTTATAGCTCTGGTTGATGTAGCTTCCAAAAAAATCCGTGGTGGTTCTGGCCTTTTCCTCCAGTCCGACCCGGAGGTTTGAATAACAGTAGGCTGCAAAGGACACGGAGAAAATGGATACAAAGCCGACCACCAGCGCAATCATCAAGCTGACACTGTTGCGCATCCATCTGCGCTCAATGCCAGTGGGTTTGTGAAATGCCTTGATGGGTCTCACGTCCTTTCACGCTGACTCAGCCGGCGCTCAGGCGCCCCACTTATAACCAAAGCCCCACACGGTTGTGATATAGGTGGGATTGGCGGTATCATCCTCGATCTTGATCCGAAGGCGGCGGATGTTCACATCCACAATTTTCAGCTCGCCGTCATAGTCCCGGCCCCAGACTGCAGCCAGAATATCCTCACGGGACAGCGCCCGGCCGGGATTCTGCATAAACAGCTTCATGATGGCATACTCCACCTGGGTCAGCTTGATCCGACGGCCGGACTTGTCCAGCGTCCGGTTCCGGGTGTTGAGCACGAAAGGCCCCTGCTGCAGCTCTACGGTATCCACTGCCTGATCTCCGCCAACACGACGGTACAGGGCGTCGATTCTGGCCGTCAGCTCCGCCGGGCTGAAGGGCTTTGTGATATAATCATCGGCTCCGGTCATCAGGCCGGTGACCTTGTCCATTTCCTGGCTCCGGGCCGTCAGCATGATGATGCCGATTTGCTTATCCGTCGCCCGGATGTTCCGGCAGACCTCAAAGCCGTCAATATCCGGCAGCATGACATCCAGAATGGCTACCCCGACGTCCGGGTTGTTTTTCAGCTGCTCCAGCGCTTCCATGCCGGTGCCAGCTTCGATCGCCTCATACCCTGCCCGTTTCAGATTGATGACAACAAAGCTGCGGATGCTGACTTCATCCTCCAGAATCAAAACTTTCTTCATCGCTGCTCTCCTTCGTTATGTTTCACCGGAGTTCCAATCCAGATATATGAAATGGAACATCGAAATCAAATCCTCTTCCCTGAGCTCCGCAGCCCATTTGCAGCTGCCTAACGCTGCGGAATAGGCAACCTCGCCCTTCTCCGCCAGCAGGATCCGCCCGTCCGCCTGGGCCAGCTTCACCCGGTCGTCTCCGGTGAATGCATAGATCGTCATGATTTCTTCCGGCGTCTGATCGTAGCCGTTCCATTTGGAAAATGTCAGCCCCGGCACCTCGGATACCTTTTTCTCTCGGGAGACGGACAGCTGCCCGCTCCATTTGTCCGGCAGAAGCAGATACCAGCCGCCGGAGTAGTTGTGATAGGTTGTGAGCTTGACGTTTCTCGTTCCGCCCGGTACAAGATTGTACCAATCAATGACCCAGTAGGTTTCCTCCCCGGCCGTGGCGCTGGGCAGGGCGACGGGCATAGGCAGCTCTATAACGCCATCCTCATCAATGTCCGTGGCATACACGTTGTAGTTCCGGACCGTCTGCGCACTGACACCGGCGTCTCCGTTGGCGGCAATATTGCGGAAAAATTTGCCGTAAAACGCGAAGATATCCGTGATAATGGTGTCCTCTTCGTAGGTGCTCGCCACAAATACCGCAGGAATACCCTGCGCGACATATCCCGCCAGAATGCGCTTGATCTGCTTGGCTCCGGTGGAAAGAGGCGCCTCCTGATCCCGCTCCATGGCGCCGTTCCGGCAGCGGTACAGCTCCGCGACACCGGTCCGCTCCTCTGTCTCCAGGCGCAGGATGAACACATCTTTGTGGTCATCCCCATCCAGATCCACGACTTTGAACTCCGAATAGTTGGCGGACATCAATTCCACCAGCTGTCCGTCACGGTAGGAATACACGCCGAGCGACTGCAGAATCTGATCGCTGAGCTGCCGCCCCACCAGGATTTCCAGACCCGGATGATCGTCCAGCTGCGCATACTCCACTGCGTCAAAGGCGCTTCCATCGCCTTCCATGACAGCCGTATTTTCATAATGGTCGCCGCTGCGGTCGAAAATGTAGGCCTTAAGCGGCTTCTCTCCGCTGCTGCGGGCAAAGACAATTGCCTCATCCTGACCGTCTCCGTCCAGATCGGCCAGCTGCACGGACTGCTGATTGGAGCCGGACAGCGGCCCGGCATAGGAAGCGTTCTGGGCCATGACCTGGTCAATGGCCTTCTGCAGGTCGTAGTAGGCGTCTGACTGTTTCGGAAGCGCATACAGTTCATCCGCGGAGCGCATGGAACAGCCTCCGAGAACTGCCGCCAGCAGCAGGCCGCCCAACAGTGCAAGAATGGAATTCTGGCGTCCCATGGGCCGCCTCCCTTCTGATAGTCGTCCAATCTGAAATTATAGCACAAATTTTCTGCAAATTGTAGACCTTTTGTGAATTTTCACTTCAGCACCACATTCTCTTTGCCGAGGATTTCCTCCAGCTCCCGCAGCAAGTCCGGGTCAGGCTGGCAATAGGTCTGACGGCGCAGGCGGGTATCGGCAAAATACAGAACCACCGGCAGTTTTCCGGGGAACATCTGCAGCACCGGGCGAATCCGGCGGAGTTCCCTGCCGTTCTCGGAAGGCAGCCGCAAATACAGCCGTTCGCCCTTGCGTCTGGGCACCGGTGCGGCAGCGCCCAGCTGGGTGAACTGCTCCATGGGCCAGACCTGGTTGGCAATCAGCTGCGGCGCTTTTTCATCCCGCACGGAGATCTTTCCTGCAACCACAACCGCAGCATTTTCCGACAGATAGCCGCCATACTGGTTGATGGTGTTGGAGAATACCAGCAGCTCCATGGCGCCGGCGTCGTCCTCCAGGGTGACATAGGCCATCATGCTCTGATTCCGGGTCGTTTTCATTTTCACCTGCTGCACAATCCCCGCAATCCGCACCTGCTGCTCATCGGCAAACTCATCTCCGCCGTTTTCAAAGCAGTCGAGAATCTCGCCGATGGACGCAACCTGCGCCTTGCGCAGGAAGGCACGATAGTCGTCCATGGGGTGCCCGGAGAGATAGAGGCCCGTGACCTCCTTCTCCATGGACATCCGATCCTGTTTGCTGAGCTCCGGCAGATCCGGCACCGGAATTCTGGCGATGGGCTCCGCCTCTCCGCCGATGTCGAACAGGCCCATCTGGCCTTCCACGTTCCGGCGGCGGCTGTCCGCCACGGAATCCATGACCGCCTCGTACAGATACAGAAGCTGGCTGCGCTTCAAACCGAAGCAGTCGCAGGCGCCGCACTTAATCAGATTCTCCATGGCCCGCTTGTTCAGCTCGCTGCCCTGCATGCGGGTGCAGAAATCCTCCAGGCTTTTATACGGCCCGCCGCTCTCCCGTTCAGCCACAACCTTCTGAATAAAGCCCCGGCCGATGTTCTTGACTGCGGCCAGGCCGAAGCGGATTCCCTCCGGCACCACGGTAAAGTGGGCGGTGGATTCGTTGAGATCCGGCGGCAGCACGTCGATTCCCCAATCCTTGCACTCGCCGATATATTCCGCCACCTTGACGGAGCCGTCCAGCACCGAGGTCATCAGCGCCGCCATATACTCTTTGGGATAATGGCATTTCAGATAGGCCGTGTCATAGGCCACCTTGGCATAGCAGACGGCATGGGCCTTGTTGAAGGCATAGTTGGCAAAATCGTAGATTTCGTCATAGATTTCATTGGCCGTTCGCTCCGGCACGCCCAGAGCCATGGCGCCGTGGATCTGCCGTTCGGGATCACCATAGACAAAGGCTTTGCGCTCCGCCACAATGATGGCCTGTTTTTTCTTGGAAATGGCCCGGCGGACATTATCTGCCTGGCCCAGACTGAACCCGCCCAGCCGCCGGAAAATCTCGATGACCTGCTCCTGATAGACGATGCATCCGTAGGTAACCGCCAGGATGGGCTCCAGCAGGGGATGCTTGTAGGCGATGGTCTCCGGATGAAGCTTGCTTTGGATAAACTTCGGGATGGAATCCATGGGGCCGGGACGGTACAGGGCCACAATGGCGGTGATATCCTCAATGGATTGCGGCTTCATGTTGACGCAGACGCCGGTCATACCGGCGGACTCCATCTGAAACACGCCGGAGGTCTTCCCTTCCGACAGCATGGCAAAGGTTTCCGGATCGTCGTCGCGGATATTCTCCATGTCGAAATCCGGCTCCCGTTTCCGGATGTCCTCCACGGCGTCCTGAATCACGGTCAGGTTTCGGAGCCCCAGGAAGTCCATTTTCAGAAGGCCCAGCTCCTCCAGGGTGGTCATGGTATACTGGGTCACGATGGTATCGTCATTGGTGGACAGCGGCACATAGTCGTAGACCGGCCGCTTGGTGATGACCACACCGGCGGCATGGGTGGAGGTATTGCGGGGCATCCCCTCCAGGGCGCGGGCCGTGTCGATCAGCTCCTTCACCCGGTCGTCGCCGTCATACATCTCCTTGAGCCTGGGGGAAACCTTCAGCGCTTCCTCCAGGGTAATATGCAGGGTGGTCGGCACCAGCTTCGCCACCACGTCGGTTTCGGCATAGGTGAAATTCAGTGCCCGGCCCACGTCGCGGATGGCGCCCCGGGCGGCCATGGTGCCAAAGGTGACAATCTGGGCCACATGGTCCTCTCCGTATTTGGCCCGGACGTAGTCCACAACCTCCCCACGGCGGGTGTCACCGAAGTCCATGTCGATATCCGGCATGGAGATTCGTTCCGGATTCAGGAAACGTTCAAAATACAGGCTGTATTTCATGGGATCCAGATCCGTAATATGCAGCGTGTAGGAAACCATGGATCCCGCTGCGCTGCCTCTGCCCGGGCCTACCGGAATCCCGACGCTTTTGGCGTAGCGCACAAAGTCAGACACAATGAGGAAATAGTCCGTGAAGCCCATCTTCTCAATCATGTCAATTTCATAGTCCAGCTGCTTGCGGTATTCCGGATGGGTTCCCTCGTACCGTTCGTCAAAGCCTTTGCTGCAGAGCTCCTTCAGGTAGGTCAGGGAATCGTAGCCCTCCGGCAGCTGGAATTCCGGCAGATGGTACTTTCCGAAGGTGAACTCCAGGTTGCACCGCTCCGCAATTTTAAGCGTATTCTCAAAGGCCTCCGTCTGCTGCGGGAACAGTGCCCGCAGCTCTTCCTCGGATTTGAGGTAGAACTCGTCGGTCTCAAATTTCATGCGGTTGGGATCGTCCACGGTCTTTCCCATCTGGATGCACATCAGAACGTCCTGCATCCGGGCGTCCTCCCGGCGCAGGTAATGGGCGTCGTTGGTCACGACCAGGGGCAGCCCCGTTTCCCGGGCAATGCGCAGAACACCCTGGTTGACCTCGGTCTGCTCCGGCAGCTTGTGATCCTGCAGCTCCAGATAGAAGTTATCCGGCCCGAAGAGTTCCGCGTACGCCTGCGCGGTGGCCTTGGCGCCGGCATAATCCTTGCTCATCAGCTGCTGCGGAATCTTTCCGGCCAGACAGGCGGAGAGGGCAATAAGGCCTTCATGGTGTTCCTGCAGCAGTTCCAGATCCACCCGGGGCTTCCCGTAAAACCCCTCCACAAAGGACTGAGAAACCATATAGCTCAGATTACGGTAGCCGGTTTCGTTCCGGCACAGCAAAACCAGATGGTTGGCCTCGTTATCCACGCCGTGGACGCGGTCATGCCGGCTCCGGGGCGCCACATAGACCTCGCAGCCGATGATCGGCTTCACGCCCGCAGCCTTGGCGGCCTTGTAGAAGTCGATGACGCCATACATGACGCCATGATCCGTGATTGCGATGGCATCCTGGCCCAGCTCCTTGACCCGCTCCATCATATCCTTAATACGGCAGGCACCGTCCAGCAGGCTGAACTCCGTGTGGACATGGAGATGTACAAAACCCATAATGAATCCCTTTCCGGAGCAATTTTGCACGCGGCTGCTACAGCCGGGACAGCTCCATGATCTTCCGCATTCTGTGGTTGATGGCCGACTTGGTCAGGGGCGGGTCCTGCATCTGGGCCAGCTCCAATAGTGTCGCCTCCGGATTCTCTTTTCTAAGCTCCGCGGTCTTGCGGAGCTTATCCGGCAGCTCGGCATATCTGCCGTCAGCTTCCAGCCGGCGGATGGCTGCCAGCTGCTCCTGGGCTGCGTCCACTGCTTTCCCGAGGTTGGCCGTCTCGCAGTTGACACGGCGGTTGACGCCGTTGCGCAGATCCTTTTCCACCTTGGCCTCCATAATCTGCATGGCGCACACCGGCGCGCCCAAGGCGGTCAGAACGTCTTCTATGTAGTCGCTCTGCTTGAAATAGAGAATGCTGTTGCCGCCCCGGACCGTGTCCTTGGGAAAGAACCCCTGCTCCATCAGCAGCGCATACACCTCGCGGCTGACCCGCTGATGGGAGGTTGCCAGCTCCAGATGATACCGCTTTTCCGGGTCGGTCACGGAACCGCCCGCCATAAACGCGCCCCGCAGGAAGCTGATCCGGCAGCATTCTTCCTCCAGAACGCCCAGGTTGACATGGAGAGATACCGTCGTCAGCTCCAGTCCAAACGCGTCGTAGATCTTTTTCAGCTTCTCCGGCTGATCCACAGCAAATACCTGTTTCCCGCGCTCCCCTTCCGGCCTCTGGTCGAATTCTATGCCAAAGGCCCGCTTGAACAGCTTCGGCAGACGCTGCGCAAAATCCTTGCTTTCCGTGACAATCCGCAGACCCGTGGGAGTAAATGTATTGCAGAACAGGAGTACGCCGTAGGCCTCTGCCACGGCGCAGCAGAACTTGCTGATGGGTGCCCGGCACATCTCCGATTTGACATTGGAACAGAAAGACATGGCAGATACCTCCTTCCCGGTTATCGCCGCATCTGTCGGTAGACTTCCATAATGGCACTGGCCAGGGCTTCCGGATCATGGCGGATATAGCGCCGGCCGGCAGCCAGTTCGTATTCCCGCACCTGGATTCCCATGGCTTCGATCTCCTCACGGGCCAGCCGCAGGGGTTCCACGCCCTCTTCCCGGTAAGGAATCAGGGTTTCCTCCGGGATTTTGGCGCAGTTGGCGATACAGACATCCACGATTCCCGGCGCGGAATGCTCCAGAAGCGCCCGCACATGGTCCGCGCCGGTACAGCCCTCGGTTTCTCCATCCTGGGTCATGATGTTCATAATCAGGATTTTCAGCGCATGGCTTTCTGCGACGGCCTTCGCTACGCCATCCACCAGAAAGTTTGGGATGATGCTGGTGTATAGGCTGCCGGGCCCCATCACAATCAGGTCGGCCCGGGCAATGGCCTCCAGGCTCTCCGGCAATGCCTGGGGAAGCTCCGGTACCAGGCGCACCTGCTTGATGCGGCTGTTGTTGGCCTTCTTTGCCTGAAAAATTTTGCTCTCTCCCAGGCAGCGGCTGCCGTTGAGGAACTCAGCCTCCAGCCGGACGTCCTGGGTTGTGACGGGCAGCACCTGCCCTGTGATAGCCAGAACCTGCCCCATTTTATAAACCGCTTCGTCAAAGGTAGCGGAAATCCCATTCATGGCCGCCAGGAACAGATTGCCGAAGCTCTGGCCGGCAAGGCTTCCCTCCCGGAACCGGTAATTCAGCAGCTGCTCCATGGTTGGCTCCATATTGGCCAGGGCCAGAATGCAGTTCCGGATATCCCCCGGCGGGAGCATCCCCAAATCCTCCCGCAGCATGCCGGAGCCGCCGCCGTCATCGGCCACGGTCACGATCGCCGTTATGTTTTTTGTATACTTTTTCAGCCCACGCAGCATGGTAGACAGGCCGTGCCCGCCGCCAATGGCTGCCACGCGCGGCTCGCGGGCTCCCGGCACATACAGCCGGACTGTTTCGTTCACAGGTACTCCCTCCATCATCGGCGTCCCAAATCCCGGTGCCCCACCGTGGTGGCATAACCGCGCTTGGATGCAAACTCTCCCAGCGCCCTGGCCACAGCCACGGAACGGTGCTTGCCGCCGGTACAGCCCACGGCAATCACCAGATTGGTCTTGCCCTCGTCCACATAGGACGGAAGACAAAACGCCAGCAGATCCTCCACTTTGGCTACAAAATCCTTGGTCTGCTGATAGGAGAACACGAAATCCTGCACCTCCTGATCCAGGCCGGTCTTATACTTCAATTCCGAAATATAGTAGGGATTCGGCAGAAAACGCACGTCAAAAACCAGATCCGCATCCATGGGCAGACCGTATTTGAAGCCAAAGGACACAACACTGACCGTCATGGCCCGATCCTTCAGATCCCCGGCTACCAGGTTGATAATCTCACCCCGGAGCTTGGCGGTGGACAGATTGGAGGTGTTGATAATGGCGTTTGCGCGGTTGCGGATGGGCTCCAGAAGCATGCGCTCCCGTTCCACCGCATCCAGCAGATCGCTGCCGTCTTTGGTCAGGGGGTGCTTGCGCCTTGTCTCCTTATAGCGCTTGATGATGACGTCTGTATCGGCTTCCACAAAGAGAATGGTAAACTGCAGGTGCATCTGATCCAGACTGTCCAAAGCCTTGAACAGGCCCTCAAAGGTCAGGCTTCCCCGAACATCCGTCACCAGCGCCACCCGCTCATACCGCCCCTTGGTGGCCAGGCACAGCTGCGCAAACTGGGGAATCAGATCCGCCGGCATATTGTCTACGCAATAGAAGCCCAGATCCTCCAGAAAGGAGGCCGTTTTACTCTTTCCTGCACCGGAAAGTCCCGAAACAATTACAAATTGCATCTTCTCACCTACCAGATTCGCACTTCCGGTTCCAGTTGGATCCCGGATGTTTCATATACTTTTTCCTGTATCATCGACATGGTTGCCAGCACATCCGCTGCCGTCGCGCCGCCCAGGTTCACCACAAACCCGGCATGCTTTTCGGAGACCGCAGCGCCGCCGACGCCCTTCCCTTTCAGGCCCGCCCGGTCAATGAGGGCTGCGGCATAGCCGCCCGCCGGGCGCTTGAACGTGCTTCCCGCAGAGGGCAGCTCCAGCGGCTGAGACGCGCGGCGCTTCTGGCTCAGCTCCTGCATTCTTGCCGAAATAGCTTCTTTGTTTCCTTCCGTCAGCTGAAAAACGGAATGAAGTACGACGGCATTGCGCGCTTCAAACACACTGTGCCGGTAAGAAAAGCGGTGTTCGTCCCCTTCCACGGTCCAAATGGAGCCGTCCGGCAGCATTGCTGTGGTTTTGACCACAACCTGACACAGCTCGCCGCCATAGGCGCCTGCGTTCATATACACGCCGCCGCCCACCGTGCCGGGGATGCCGTGGGCAAATTCCAGGCCGGTCAGACCTAGATCCCTGGCAAAGCACGCAAGGCGAGCCAGGGACACGCCGCTCTGGGCCTCGATTCTGCCGCCGCCCAGGTCCCGGATCTGCGCCAGATCCCTGGTGCAGATCACCAGCCGGTCCAGACCGGCATCGGGCGCCAGAACATTGGTGCCTGCGCCCAGCAGCATGGGCGCCCGGTCATACTGCCGGCAGAGGGCATACAGTGCTTTCAGCGTTTCCACACTGTCCGGAAACGCCAGGACGGCAGGGCCGCCGATATGAAAGGACGTGTGCTTCGACATCGGCTCGGCTTCCAATAGCCGCAGATGCGGAAGCTCCGCACGGATAGCCTGTAAAAGAGTCATAAACGCCTCCGGGTGTTTGTAATCATTTCTATCATACCACATATCCCCAGAAAAGAAAACCGGAAAAACAACCGGCACGGCAAAATCCCATTTGCCGTGCCGGGTAAATCAAAATATGTTATGATCGCTGGATTGCTGGAAGAATCGATTGAGCTGTTCCGTGAACTCCACCGCCGCATTGTACCCCATCCGTTTCTGGCGGTTGTTCATGGCGGCCACTTCAAAGATCACCGCCAGATTCCGTCCCGGTGTGACCGGTACGGTGATGGAAGGCACCTTGACGCCCAGGATCTCCGTATACTGGGACTCCAGGCCCAGGCGGTCATAGACCTCGCCATCGTGCCAGGGAACAATATTGATAATCAGGTCAAGGGCCGCGCTGTCCTTCACGGCGCCCATGCCGAAGAGCTTGGCTACGTTGATTACGCCGATACCGCGCAGCTCGATGTAGTGACGGAGCACATCCGGCGCGCTGCCGGTCAGCTTCTTGGACGAGATTTTCTTGATTTCCACGGCGTCGTCCGCAACCAGGCGGTGGCCGCGCTTGACCAGCTCAATGGCAGCTTCGCTCTTGCCAATGCCGCTGTCGCCGATAATCAGAATGCCCTCGCCATAGATTTCCACCAGCACGCCGTGGCGGGTGACACGGGGCGCCAGATAGGAGTTCAGAAAAGCGGTCAGACTGGAGATAATATAGGAGGTCGACTCGCGGCTGCAAAGCACTGTAATATCGTGCTTTTTCGCCATCTCCAGGCATTCGGGAAAGGCCTCCAGATTTTGTGCAATAATCAATGCAGGAATCTTGTAAAACAGAAGATGGTCAAAAATAATCGCACGCTGTTCGCTGCTGAGCTTCTGCAGGTAGCTGGTTTCCACATTGCCCAGTACCTGCAGGCGCATGGATTCATAGTGGTCAAAAAAGCCCGCCAGCTGCAGGCCGGGACGGCTGACATCATCCACCGTGATTTGGATTTTATCATAATCTGTCGACTTATACAGAGGTTTCAGATCAAATTCTTCCACCAATTCCGAAAGCGGCACGCTGTAAATATGATTCATGGGGCTCACCTCCCGATGATTATACCCTCTTTTTCGCCTCAAAGCAACCTGGCAAAAATTTTTCGCTTTTTCGCAAACTTTTCCTTGCTTTTTTTGGTGATATCTGCTATGATGTAGGGGCGTCTTTAGGGCGCTTCTTAAAATTTCCTATGGCAAGGAGGTGCAGCAAGTGGCAAAATGCGATATCTGCGGCAAGGGCGTGACTTTCGGCAACAACGTCTCTCACTCCCACAGACGTTCCAACAGACCTGTGAAGCCCAACGTCAAGCGCGTAAAGGCTATTGTTGACGGCTCTCCTCGCCATGTCTACGTCTGTACAAGATGCCTTCGTTCCAACAAGGTGGAACGTGCCATCTGATCCGTCTCACAAATGACAGCTTCGGTTTTCCGAAGCTGTTTTTTGTTTTCTGCGCAGAAGAAAACCGGCATGTGCAGCCATGCCGGTTTTTATTCATACCCAGGCGGCGTCCTCAAACTCGTGTTTGCGGTCGCGGCCCATCAGATCCCGGATGCTCTCTGCCGGGTTCTTGCCTTGGTACAGCACTTCGTAAGCTTCCCGCGCAATGGGCATCTCTACCCCGGTCTTTTTCGCCAGCTGGTAGGCGGACTTGGCGGCATAATATCCCTCCACCACGGCGCCGACCTGCTCCATGGCCTGCGCCGCCGGAACGCCCTGCCCGATGAGAATACCGGCCCGGCGGTTCCGGGAGTGCATGGAGGTGCAGGTCACAATCATATCTCCCACTCCGGCCAGGCCGGCGAAGGTCTCCTGACGGCCGCCCAGAGCGATTCCAAGCCGGGCAAGCTCCGTCAAGCCCCGGGTGACCAGCAGCGCCTTGGTATTATCCCCCAGGCCCAGGCCGTCACTGATGCCTGCGCACAGGGCGATGACGTTTTTCAGCGCCGCGCTGAGTTCTACGCCCACCACGTCCCGGTTGGCATAAACCCGGAAATTGTCGCTCATAAACGCATCCTGCACCTGCTCTGCCACGGACATATCCGTGCAGGCTGCCACACAGCCCGTGGGAATGCCTCCGGCCACCTCTTCCGCGTGGGAGGGGCCGGACAGGGCCGCCGCCACAAGGCCGGTTTCCTCTTCTATAATCTGGGTCATCCGCAGGCCGGTTTCCGGCTCGATGCCCTTGGTCACGGAAACCTGAATGGTATCCGGCCGCAGGAATTCGCGGGCACCGGCGGCTGTGGGCCGAATCGCAAAGGACGGCGTGGCAAAAACCACCATCCGGCTTTGCCGGACGCAGGACAGGTCTGCCGACACCTGCAGGTCCGGATGGAGCGGAATGCCCTGGAGCCGGGGATTGGAGCCGGTACGCCGCATCTCCGCAGCCCGGCTCTCCGATCGGTTCCACAGCGTCACCGCATGTCCGTTTTCACACAGCAGATTGGCCAGCGCCGTTCCCCAGGCGCCGCTGCCGAGCATCGTAATCTCCATGGCAAACTCCTAGTGCTTTTTGTGGAACGTCAGCTTTGACTCCGTACCATGGAGCAGACGCCCAATATTCTTATGATGGCGGGCTATGACAAAAATCGCCGTTCCCACCGTCAGCGCCAGAGCCGGCCAGCTGCCCCAATAGAAGACCAGCATACAGATGCCAAAGGCAGATGTAGCCAGAATGGAGCCGAGGGAGACATATCTCGTCAGCGCCACGGTTACACCGAAGATGGTCATGATAATCACATAGATCCGCCAATCGATCATCAGCGCCACGGCAGAGCCGCTGAGAATCCCCTTGCCGCCCCGGAAGCCGGAGACGGCCGGATAGCTGTGGCCCAGAACAGTCGCCGCGCCTGCCAGCGCTTTGGCCGTCAGCGCATGCTCCGGCAGCAGCAAGGCCGCCAGATAACAGGCCAGCATGCACTTTCCCATATCAATCACAATGACCAGAACAGACTGGATGCCGCCGTAGGTCCGGAAGAAATTCGTCAGACCGGCGTTGCCGCTGCCATGGCTGCGGACGTCGTCGTGCATCATCATTTTGGAAATCAGCAGTGCGCCGTTGAAATTACCCAGTGCATAGCCGATCACCGCAGCCAAAATCCACAAGAAAATTTGCATTGCAGAATACCTCCCTGTCGGCGTCAGCCTTCCTTATCGCCTTTTTGCCGGATGGTCAGCTTGATCGGCGTACCCATCAGGCCGAATACAGCGCGGAGCTGGTTTTCCAGATACCGCTGGTAGGAGAAGTGGAACAGTCTGGCGTCGTTGCAGAAGGCCACAAAATGGGGCGGTTTGACACCGATCTGGGTCATATAATAGATTTTCAGCCTCCGGCCCTTGTCGCTGGGCGGCTGCACACGGGCGGTGGCATCCTCCAGGATGTTATTGAGCATGCCCGTGGTGATCCGCAGGGCCGACTGGTCCGCCACCTCGTTGATGAGCTGATAGAGCTTGTCCACCCGCTGGCCGGTTTTGGCGGAGATAAACAGCACCGGCGCATAGGACATATAGCTCAGATCCCGGCGGATTTCGTCGGTCATCTTATCCATAGTGTTGGTATCCTTCTCCACCAGATCCCACTTATTGACGACGATGATGGACGCCTTTCCCGCTTCGTGGGCCAAACCGGCAATCTTGGTGTCCTGCTCCGTGACACCCTCCTGGGCGTCGATGAGAATCAGGCAGACGTCCGCCCGGTCGATGGCAGAGATGGAGCGCAGATTGGAATATTTCTCAATGGCGTCGTCCACCTTGGATTTGCGGCGCATACCGGCCGTATCAATAAAGCAGTATTTGCCGAACTCGTTGTCAAAATTGCTGTCGATGGCGTCCCGGGTGGTACCGGCCACGTTGGAGACAATGACCCGCTCCATGCCGAGAATCTGATTCAGCAGGCTGGACTTTCCGACGTTGGGCTTACCGATGATGGCAACCTTGATCCGGTCGTCCTCCTCCTCGGCCTCCCCTTCCTCCGGGAAACGCTCCACACAGGCGTCCAGCAGGTCGCCGGTGCCATGACCGTGAATGGCCGAAACCTCGATGGGATCGCCCAGGCCCAGTCCGTAGAACTCATAGACCTCCGGATTGACGCCGCCGATTCTATCGCATTTATTGACGGCGATGACCACGGGCTTTTTGGCCCGCTTGAGCATGGTGGCCACCTCGGCATCCGCGGCGGTCATGCCGACCGTCACATCGGTCACCATGACGATCACATCGGCAGTCTCGATGGCAATCTCCGCCTGGCGGCGCATAAACTGCAGCATTTCATTTTCCGTGCCGGGCTCAATACCGCCGGTGTCCACCAGGGTGAACTCCCGGCCGTTCCATTCGCACTGGCCGTAGATCCGGTCGCGGGTGACGCCGGGCGTATCCTCCACGATGGCCATGCGGCGGCCGGTCAGCTTATTGAACAGCATGGATTTGCCCACATTGGGGCGGCCTACAATGGCGACAATGGGTTTTGCCATGCAGATTCCTCCTCAGTTGGTTTGATCGTATTGTTGATTCTATCCTGATTGGACAGAAAAATCAAGTAGAAAGGGCAGCGCGGTGTGAAAAGAAAAGAAGAGAGCATAATCGCCCTCTTCTCTATCTTTCATAGCAAATTACTTTGCCTCGACCGCGACGACTTCACGGCCATTGTAGGTGCCGCAAGCCTTGCAGGCTCTGTGGGGCAGACGGGGCTCACCGCACTTGGGGCAAGCGACGACACCGGGGATCGCCAGCTTCCAGTGGGAGTTGCGTCTCTTATCTCTTCTAGCCTTGGAAACTTTTCTCTTGGGTACTGCCATTTTGGTACACCTCCTTGGTTGAAATGCCGCAGCGGCATGTTGTCTACTTGTTCAGGAACTGCTGCAGAACCGCCAGTCTGGGATCGGCCTCCGGCTTACAGCCGCAGGGGCCCAGGTTCAGGTCGGCGCCGCACCGGGAGCAGAGCCCCTTGCAGTCCTCGCTGCACAGCAGCTTGCTGTCCATATTCAGGACAACAGCGGTGGTCAGGATATCGTCCAGGTCTGCCTGGTCGCCATCCAGCTCGAAGGTCCAGGGATCGTCATAATCCTCGTTTTCCAGCTTTGTGACCAGCACGGCCTCCAAGGAAACGGCAAAGTCCCGTACAAAAGACTTTGCACAGCGGTCGCAGATGCCATGAAGACGCGTCGTGAGTTCGCCCGTCATGACCAGAACACCGGCTGTGTTGCGAACCTGTCCCACTGCGTGAACCGGTTCGGACAGCGGCGCGCTTCCGCCGAATTCCATTTGGCTCAGATCAAGGCTTGTTTCGAAGGGAACCACACCGCCGGGGCAGTCGATAATTTTTGACAATCCTAACAGCATAGCTCTCTCCAATCCATAATCGTGCATTTGCTATTATATAAGAACCGGTCGCGGTTGTCAAATACTTTTTCCACAAAATCTAGTAATTTTTCAATTTCATTTCCCGATTGCCATTCCGCTGCGGATACTATATAATAGTTTTGCCCATAATGCAAGAAGTTCCGGAGGAATATGGTCTATGAAGGAGTTCACCGTCGGAAAAAATGACGCCGGCCAGCGGCTGGATCGCTTTGTTGCCAAAGCGGTTCCCCTGCTGCCTGCTTCCCTGCTGCAGAAATACATCCGTCTCAAACGGATTAAAGTCGGCGGCAAGGGCGCATCCCGGGATACCCGCCTGCAGGAGGGCGATGTGCTGCAGCTGTATATCAACGACGAGTTCTTTGAGACGCCCAAGCCGGACAACGCCTATCTGACGGTGGCCGTGCCGAAGCTGCACATTGTCTATGAGGATGAAAACATTCTGCTGGTGGACAAAAAGCCCGGTCAGGCCGTGCATCCCCACGACGGCGCTGAATACGGAAAAACCCTCATCGACCATATTCAGGCCTATCTCTATGCCAAACGCGAGTGGCGGCCCCGGGAAGAGAACAGCTTCACTCCGGCCCTCTGCAACCGCATTGACCGCAATACCGGCGGCATTGTCATTGCAGCCAAAACCGCCGAAGCCCTGCGGATTTTGAATCAGAAAATCAAGGATCGGGAGCTGGACAAGCGGTATTTGTGCATCGTCCACGGAACGCCCTCCCCCCGGGAGGGAACTTTGACCGGGTATCTGTTCAAGGACGCCGTGAAAAACCGGGTCTACGTGACCAAGGAAAGTCAGAAGGGCGCCAAAACCTGCGTGACCCAGTATAAAACCCTGGAAAGCCGCAGCGGTCTGAGTCTGGTGGAGTGCCATCTGATCACCGGTCGCACCCACCAGATCCGGGCACAGATGGCCGCTTCCGGTCATCCCCTTCTGGGCGACGGAAAATACGGCAAGCTGGACAAACGATACGACCGGACGTATCAGGCCCTGTATTCCTATAAGCTGCTGTTTGACTTCAAAACGGACGCCGGGGCGCTGAATTATCTCAACGGGAAGCAATTTCAGGTCGAAAACGTGGATTTTGTGGACGAGTATTTTCCTCATTGATATGCTGCGGCGACGCAAAAATAATGTCGTAACCCCGGGAAAAACCATTGACAATACACCTGCCACACTTTATATTTGATGTATAATGTGCAGTTTTCCGGCTGTGCAGGAGAAAGAGAATCATTAGGAAATGGGGGAGGATACATGGCCAAAGAGTTGATTCGTTTGACGAATCTGACCATGGAATTCGATGGGGAGAGAATCCTCGACAACATCAATCTGTATATCAACGATCACGAGTTTCTCACGCTACTGGGGCCCAGCGGCTGCGGCAAAACCACAACCCTGCGGATCATTGGCGGTTTTTTAACGCCTACCTCCGGAGACGTGTTATTCGACGGCCAGCGCATCAACGATGTCCCGGCCTATCAGCGAAAAATAAATACCGTGTTCCAGCGATATGCCCTGTTCCCGCATCTGGACGTCTATGACAACATCGCCTTCGGCCTGCGCATTGCCAAGCTGCCGGAGTTGGAAATTGACCGGCGGGTGGAGGAAATGCTGGACATCGTCAGCCTCCGCGGCTTTGAAAACCGGAAGGTGACGCAGCTCTCCGGCGGCCAGCAGCAGCGTGTGGCCATCGCCCGCGCCCTGGTCAACCGGCCCAAGGTTCTGCTGCTGGACGAGCCTCTGGGCGCTCTGGATCTGCGCCTGCGCAAGGACATGCAGAACGAACTCAAGCGCATTCAGCAGGCCATGGGCATCACCTTCATCTACGTCACCCACGACCAGGAGGAAGCCCTCTCCATGTCCGACACCATCGTTGTCATGGATAAAGGTCAGATTCAGCAGATCGGCCGGCCGGAGGATATCTACAACGAGCCCAAAAACGCCTTTGTGGCCGACTTCATCGGCGAGAGCAACATCCTGGACGGCGTGATGATCGAGGATTGCTGCGTGGAATTTTTCGGACGCAAATTCCAGTGCGTGGACAAGGGCTTTGCACCCAGGGAGCCTGTGGATGTGGTCATCCGGCCCGAGGACATCGATTTTGTGGAGGCCGACCAGGGCCATCTCTGCGGCACCGTCACCTCCATCACCTTCAAGGGCATGCAGTATGACATCATCGTGGACTTCAAGGGCTTCAAGTGGCTCATTCAGACCACGGACTATC